>JBQGEI010000057.1:0-30722 GCA_052039535.1 Pseudoxanthomonas sp. | reverse complement strand
CGAACTCCTTGCGCACGTTCTCGATGCGCAGGTAGCCGGCCGATTCGCCGCCGGCTGCGGGTACGGGATTGACGCGTTCTGGGCTTTGCGCCATGACCACTCCGGTTATGCAGGCGGGGTGCGGGCCGCGCGTGCGGCCCGTACCTGCGATAGCGCGCAGACTAACGGCCGGTCTTCAGTTCGGTCCATAGCCGCGTGTAGAGGCGGTCGGTCTCCGGCGGGATCACCGCCAGGGTGAACAGGTTGGCCGCCACGTCCGGCGGCGGGTAGATCGTGGGGTCGTTGCGGATCTGCTCGTCCACCTGGGCCAGCGAGGCCGGCACCGGGTTGGGGTAGCTGACGTAATTGGTGTTGGCCGCCGCCACCTCCGGCCGCAGCAGGTAGTCGATGAAGGCGTAGGCGTTGTCGAGGTTGCCGGCGTCCCTGGGGATGGCGAGCATGTCCACGAACAGCGGCGCGCCCTCCTCCGGGATCGAGTAGGCCACCTTCACCCCGTTGCCGGCCTCCTCGGCGCGGTCGCGGGCCTGCAGCACGTCGCCGGACCAGCCCATCACCAGGCAGGCGCTGCCGTTGGCCAGGGCGTCGATGTACTGGCTGGAGTGGAAGGTGCGCACGTAGGGCCGGATCGAGGCCAGCAGTCCGGCGCCCCTGCGGATCACCTCCGGGTCCTGGCTGTTGGGATCCTCGCCCAGGTAGCGCAGGGCGATCGGGATGGCCTCGCTGGGCGTATCCAGCAGCATCACCCCGCAGTCCTTCAACCGGGCCACGTTCTCGGGCTTGAACAGCAGGTCCCAGCTGCCGGCGACCTCGGTGCCGCCGAAGGCCTCCGCCACCTTGTCGACGTTGTACCCCAGGCCGGTGGTTCCCCACAGGTAGGGCACCGCGTAGCGGTTGCCCGGGTCCTGCACGGCGATGCGCTTCATCAGCTCCGGGTCCAGGCCGCCGTAGTTCTTCAGCCTGGAGGTATCCAGCGGCTGGAACACCCCGGCCTCGACCTGGCGTCCGAGGAACTGCAGCGAGGGCACGACCACATCGAAACCGGAACTGCCCGCCAGCAGCTTGGCCTCCAGTACCTCGTTGCTGTCGAAGACCCCGTAGGTGACCTTGATCCCGGTCTGGCGCTCGAACGCCGGGACGGTGTCCTCGGCGATGTAGTCGGACCAGTTGTAGACATGCAGCACGCCCGCCTCCGGCGCCTGCGCCGCGCCCCCGGCCGGCGCGTCGTCCCCGCGGCCACAGCCGCCCAGGGCCACCGCCAGCGCCAGCATTCCCAGCAAACCCGCCTTCCGACTGCCCATCGCATCCCCTTTGCCCCGCAGGGCCCGTGGTGGTCCTGGATGGCGCGCGACGGACACGTGCCGGGCATTCCGGCACGCGCGGTCGCGGCCCGCAGGCCTGCGACGGAGGCAATGGGCCGGCGCCGCCGGGCGGCGCCTGGCTACCGGCTCATCGGCCGGTCTTGATCTCCGTCCACAGCCGCGTGTAGAGCTTGTCGGTCTCCGGCGAATTGGTCGCGTAGGTGAACATGCGCGCCGAGACCTCCTCCGCCGGGTAGATCGTCGGGTCGTTGCGGATCGCCTCGTCCACCAGCGCGGTCGCGGCGCCCACCGGATTGGCGTACTGGATGTAGTTGGTGGTGTTGGCGGCCACCTGCGGGTCGAGCAGGTAGTTGATGAATGCGTGCGCGTTCTGCGGGTGCTTGGCATCGGCCGGGATGGCCAGCATGTCGAACCACTGCGGAGCGCCTTCCTTCGGGATCGAGTAGGCCACGGTCACCCCGTTGCCGGCCTCCTCGGCGCGGTCGCGCGCCTGGATGATGTCGCCGGACCAGCCCACCGCCAGGCAGGTGCTGCCATTGGCCAGGGAGCCCACGTACTGGCTGGAGTGGAAGTTCTGCACGTAGGGGCGGATCGACTTGAGCAGGTCGGCCGCCTTCTGCAACACGGCCGGATCGCCGCTGTGCGGATCCTCGCCCAGGTAATGCAGGGCGATCGGCAGCATGTCCGAGGGCGTGTCCAGCAGGGTCACGCCGCAGTCCTTGAGCCTGCTGATGTTCTCCGGCTTGAACACCAGGTCCCAGCTGTCGGCCACCGCGGTGTCGCCGAAGATCGCGGTGATCTTCTCCACGTTGTAGCCGATACCGGTGGTGCCCATCATGTACGGCACGCCGTAGGCGTTGCCCGGGTCCTGCCCGGCGATGCGCTCCATCACCTTCGGGTCGAGGTTGGCCAGGTTCGGGATCTGCGCCTTGTCGAGCTTCATGAACACGCCGGCCTGGATCTGGCGGCCGAAGAAGTTCAGGGTGGGCACGACCACGTCATAGCCGCTGGAACCTGCCAGCAGCTTGGTCTCCAGTACCTCGTCGCTGTCGTACACGTCGTAGGTGACCCGGATGCCGGTCTTGTCCTGGAAGCCGGGGATCGTCTCCTCGGCGATGTAGTCGGAGTAGTTGTAGACGTTGAGGACCGCCTCCTCGCCCCCCGGACCCGGCGCGGCTTCTTCCTTGCCGCCACAGGCGGCGAGCAGGGTGGCGGCAATGCCCAGGCTGAGCAGGCGGAACTTCATGGCGGATCCTCAGATGGAAGTTGGCGGTTCAGGTTAGCGCCGTGGCCGGGCTTTGCCCACTCTTTCAGGCGCCAATGGCGGCGGCGGTGTCCTCCAGCGCCTGCCAAGCCTTCTCGAACAGCTCGTCGACCTGCCCGCGGCCGAGCACCAGCGGGGGCGACAGCAGCATCGAGTCGTAGGTCGCGCGCAGGATCAGCCCGCGGCGCAAGGCGAAATCGCGGCACATGCCGCCGACCGCGCCGCGCTGTGGGAAGAACGCGCGGCGACGCTTGTCCGGGACCAGCTCCAGCGCCCCCATCATGCCGACGATCCGCGCCTGCCCGACCAGCCGGTGCTCGCCCAGTTCGGCCCAGCGCTGCGCCAGGTAGGGGGCGACCTCCTCGCGCGCGGTTTCCACGATGCGCTCCTCGCGCATGATCCGCAGGTTTTCCAGGGCCACCGCGGCGCACACCGGGTGGCCGGAGTAGGTGGCCCCGTGCGCCAGCTCGCCACCGGCGTCCCGCAGAACGGCCGCGACCCGGCTGCTGAACATGGCCGCGCCCAGCGGGATGTAGCCGGAGGTGATGCCCTTGGCGAGCGTCATCACGTCCGGCTGGATGCCGAAGTGCTGGCTGCCGAACCACTGCCCGGTGCGGCCGAAGCCGCAGATGACCTCGTCGGCGACCAGCAGCACGTCGTACTTGCGGCAGATCCGCTCGATCTCCTTCCAGTAGCTCATCGGCGGGATGTACACGCCGATGGCGCCCATGACCGGCTCGCCGATGAAGGCCGCGACCCGCTCCGGCCCCAGCTCCAGGAGCTTCTGCTCCAGCCGGCGGGCGGCGACGATGCCGTATTCCTCCTCCGAAAGGTCGCCGCCATCGGCGAACCAGAACGGCGGCTCGATGTGGTGGATGTCCGGGATCGGCAATCCGCCCTGCTCGTGCATGCCCTTCATCCCGCCCAGGCTGGCGCCGGCCATGGTGGTGCCGTGGTAGCCGTTGTGGCGTCCGATGAAGATGTTCTTGCCCGGCTTGTCCTGCACTGCCCAGAAATGGCGCACCAGGCGCAGGATGGTGTCGTTGGCCTCCGAGCCGGAGTTTACGAAGAACGCGTGGTCGAGGTCCCCCGGCGCCAGCGCGGCCAGTTCGGCGGCCAGGCGGATGGTCGGTTCGGTCGTGCACTGGAAGAAGCTGTTGTAGTAGGCCAGCTGCTCCATCTGCCGGGCCGCGGCCTGGCCCAGTTCGGCACGGCCGTAGCCGATGTTCACGCACCACAGCCCGGCGAAGGCATCCAGCAGCCGGTTGCCTTCCGCATCCCACACGTAGCAGCCCTCGCCGCGCACCAGCACCCGGGTGCCCTTCCTCGCCAGCGCCGCGTTGTCGTTGAACGGGTGCAGGTGGTGGGCGGCGTCCAGGCGCTGGAGTTCGGGCAGGTCGATCCGGGTCATGCGCGTTCCTGTGTCGTGGGTGCGGCCGCCGGCGCAGCGGTCAGACGTTGAGCAGCAGGAACTCGCGTTCCCAGGAGCTGATCACGCGGAAGAAGGTCTCGTATTCCTTGCGCTTGACGGAGACGTAGGCGCGCACGAAGCGCGGCCCGAGCATCGCGCCCAGGGGGGCGCAGGTTTCCAGCCCGTCCAGCGCCTCGCCGAGCGAGCGCGGCAGGTCGTAGCCCAGCTCCTTGGCGCTGACCTCGGTCGGCGCGGTCGGGGCGAGCTTCTCGCGGATGCCCAGCAGGCCGCACGCCAGGGTCGCGGCCATCGCCAGGTAGGGATTGGCGTCGGAGCCGGCGAAGCGGCTTTCCACGCGCTGGTTCTCCGGCGTGTCCATCGGCACGCGCAGGCCGCAGGTGCGGTTGTCGAAGCCCCAGCGCACGTTGCTGGGCGAGACCTCGCCGAACATCAGCCGGCGGTAGGAATTCACGTTCGGGGCGAAGAACGCCATCGCCATCGGCACGTACTTCTGCAGGCCGGCCAGGTAGTGGCCGAACACCGGGCTGAAGGTGCCCGCCTTGCGCCCGGTGAAGACATTGCGGCCGCGCGCATCGACCAGGCTCTGGTGGATGTGCATCGCGCTGCCCGGTTCGGTCTCCATGGGCTTGGCCAGGAACGTGGCGTACACGCCGTGGCGCATCGCCGCCTCGCGCATCGTGCGCTTGAACAGGAACACCTGGTCGGCCAGCGACAGTGCGCCGGCGTGGGTGAAGTTGACCTCCAGCTGCGCCGCGCCGGATTCGTGGATCAGGGTGTCCACGTCCAGCTCCATCGCGTCGCAGTAGTCGTACATCAGGTCCAGGATCGGGTCGAACTCGTTGACCGCGTCGATCGAGTAGGACTGCCGCGCCGTCTCCGGCCGCCCGGAGCGGCCGCCCGGCGGCAGCAGCGGGAAATCCGGGTCGGTGTTCTTCTGTACCAGGAAGAACTCCAGCTCCGGCGCGACCACCGGGCGCAGCCCCTCCTTCTCGTACTCCGCCAACACCCGGCGCAGCACGTTGCGCGGCGCCAGCTCGTGCGGCTGGCCGTCCTTGGTGTAGCAGTCGTGGATGATCTGGGCCGTCGGGTCGGTGGCCCAGGGCACCATGCGCACGGTGTCCGGGTCCGGCCGCAGCAGCATGTCCGAATCCGACGGCGAGGTCAGGTCGTAGTAGTCGTCCGGATAGTCGCCGGTGACGGTGGTGGCGAAGATGCCTTCCGGCAGGCGCGTGCCGTAGTCGTGGCTGAACTTGTCCGCCGGGATGATCTTGCCGCGGGCGTTGCCGGTGATGTCCGGCACCAGGCACTCCACCTCGGTGATGCGGCGCTCCTTGAGCCATCGCCGCAGCGAGCTTTCCTGCTGCTGCGCGCTGACGGCCTTCTTGCGCGTCGGTTTTCGGGTACTCATGCGGAGGTCCGGATAAGGTCGTGGGATGGCGTGCCGTCGCGCCGGGCGGCCCAGGCGCGGCAGGCATCGCCGAAGGCGCGGAAGATCGCCAGGTAGAACGGGTTGGACGCCACCTGCCATTCCGGGTGCCACTGCACCGCCAGCAGGAAGCCGGGGCCGGTGCCGCGGAAGGCCTCGACCAGGCCGTCAGGCGCGGTGGCTTCGACCGCCAGACCCGGCGCCAGGCGTGCGATGCCCTGCCCATGCAGCGAGTTGACCTCCACCCGCGCCGCACCGGCCAGCGAGGCCAGCAGGCCGCCGGGAGCCAGGTCGATCGCGTGCGCCGCGCCGTACTGCACGTCCACTGGCGCCTGGAGGTCCTCGCGGTGGTCGTGCAGGCCCGGCACGTCGTGCACCTTCTGGTGCAGCCGGCCGCCCAGGGCGACGTTGACCTCCTGCAGGCCGCGGCAGATCGCCAGCACCGGCAGGCCCATGGCGATGGCGCGCGGAACCAGCGCCAGGGTGCTGGCGTCCCGGGCGGGGTCGTGGAGGTTGCCCTCCCAGCTGGGCCCGCCGTCGTAGTGGTGGGGCTCGATGTTGCTGACCGCGCCGGTCAGCAACAGGCCGTCCAGGCGGCAGAGCCAGGCGTCGGGGTCCAGGGCCGGCTGCAGCGAGGGCATCAGGACAGGGGTGGCGCCGGCGCCGTCGATCACCGCGCGCACGTACTTCTCGCCGGTGGCGAGGAACGGGTGCGCTCCGATCATTTTGCGGTCGGTGGGCAGTCCGACCAGCGGCGTCAGGGCCATGCGAGCAGCGTCCGATGGCGTCCCGGAAACTTACCCCGGCCGTTTTATTTTTACAACACGCCGCCCCGCGCCGCGGCGCAGGCCGGGCCACGGAGTCCGGCGCTGTTGAGTATTCTTGACGACAGGTCCGCTGCTACCCTCGTCCCGTCCCGTCGAGGCACCACCATGACCCTTCCGTCGAGCCCCCTCCTTCCCGCCGGTGACCTGGCCACCCTGCAGGCCCTGGAGGGCGCGGGGGATGCCCATGTGGACCTGCTGCTGCCGGACGCCAACGGGGTGTTGCGCGGCAAGCGGATACCGGTTTCGGCGCTGGGCAAGGTGTATGCCAGCGGAGTGTGCCTGCCGATGTCGCTGGTGGCCGCCGATATCCGCGGCAACACCGTGGAGGAGACCGGCCTGGGCTATGACATCGGCGACGAGGACCGCATCTGCAGGCCGGTGCCCGGCAGCCTGAGGCCGGTGCCGTGGTCCGCCCGCCCCGCCCTGCAGCTGCTGCTGCAGATGGAGGACGGCGACGGTGGCTGGTTCCAGGCGCACCCGCGCCAGGTGCTGCAGCGGGTGCTTGGCCGCTTCACCGCGGCGGGGCTGACGCCCGTGCTGGCCGTGGAGCTGGAGTTCTACCTGTTCGACCGCCTGGCCGATGCCGACGGCCGTCCCCAGGCGACGGTCAATGCCGCCACCGGCCGCCGCAACGACAGCACCCAGGTCTATTCGATCGACGACCTGGACGAGAACGCCGACTTCATCCACGCCGTGGCACGCGCCTGCCACGCCCAGGGCATTCCCGCCGACACCGCGGTGGCCGAGTACGCCCCGGGGCAGTTCGAGATCAACCTGGGCCACCGCGCCGACGCACTGGCCGCCTGCGACGACGCGGTCATGCTCAAACGCGTGATCAAGGCCATCGCCCAGCAGCACGGCGCGCTGGCCAGCTTCATGGCCAAGCCGCTGGCTGGCCAGGCCGGCAGCGGCATGCACCTGCACGTGAGCCTGCTGGACCGCGACGGCCGCAACGTCTTCGCCTGCACGCCCGACGCCCCGGTGGAGGGCCTGCGCCATGCCGTGGCCGGCCTGCAGGCCAGCGCGCGCGAGAACCTGCTGCTGTTCGCGCCGCACGCAAACAGCTATCGCCGCTTCGTCGCCAACGCCTTCGTGCCGCTCAACGACAGCTGGGGCTTCAACAACCGCACCGTGGCGCTGCGCATCCCGCACAGCGACGCGGCCAACACCCGCATCGAACACCGCATCGCCGGCGCCGATGCCAATCCCTACCTGGTCGCCGCCGCGGTCCTGGCCGGCATCCTGCACGGGCTGGACGCACGCCGGGAGCCGGGCCGGCCCGTCACCGGCAACGCCTACGAACAGTTCGAGGCCGGGCAGCCGCACTGGCGCCAGGCCATCGACGACTTCCTCGCCAGCGGCTTCGCCGCGCAGTGGTACGGGGAATCCTTCCGGCACGTGTACGGCCAGCAGAAGCGGCGCGAGATGCTGGACTTCAACGCCCTGGTTTCCGACATCGACTATGCCTGGTACCTGCGCAACGTCTGAGCCCGCCCGCTCCGGGAGCGGCCGGTGAGTGCGGCCTGGCCCCCCAGCTGGTATGCGGCCAGCGCCGCGCCGCTGCCGGAACAGCAGGTACTGGAGGGCGCGGTCCAGGCCGATGTCTGCATCCTCGGCGCCGGCTACACCGGCCTGACCGCAGCGCTGGAGCTGGCCGAGGCCGGCTACCGGGTGGTGGTGGTCGAGGCCCAGCGTGTCGGCTGGGGCGCCTCCGGCCGCAATGGCGGCCAGGCCATCGTCGGCTATGGCTGTGAGCAGAACACCCTGGAACGGCTGCTCGGCCCGGAGCAGGCACGGCTGCTGTTCGACCTTTCGCGCGAGGCCATGGACCGCCTGCGCGGACGCATCGCCCGCCACCGCATCGACTGCGACTGGCGCGACGGCCATGCCCACGTGCCGATCAGGCCGCGCCAGGAACGCGCCCTGCGCGCCGGCATCGTCGAGATGGCGCAGCGCTACGACTATCCGCTGGAGTGGTGGGACCGCGCGCGCCTGCGCCGGGAACTGGCCAGCGACCGCTACCTCGGCGCGATGTACGACCCGGCCTCCGGCCACCTGCACCCGCTGGAGTACTGCCGGGGCCTGGCCCGGGCCGCGCTGGCCGCCGGCGTGCGCATCTACGAGCAGTCGCCGGTGGTCGAGCTGGTGCGCGGACCGAAGCCGGTGCTGCGCACCGCCGGTGGCCAGGCCACCGGCGACTTCGCGGTCCTGTGCGGCAACGCCTGGCTGCGCGGGATCGCCCCGGAGCTGGAATCGCGGGTGATGCCGGTCGGCACCTACATCGCCGCCACCGCGCCACTGGGCGAGGCAGGCGCCCGCGCCCTGGTCCGCAACGACATGGCGGTGGCCGACGTGAACTGGGCGCTGGACTACTTCCGCCTCAGCCGCGACCACCGCCTGCTGTTCGGCGGGCGGGCCAGCTATTCCAGCTATCCGCCGCCGAACCTGCGCGCGGTCATGCAGCGGCGCATCCGCAACGTGTTCCCGCAGCTGGGCGAGGTCCCGGTCGACTACCTGTGGGGCGGGTACGTCGACATCTCCCTGAACCGCGCCCCGCACTGGGGCCGGATGGGCGGCAACGTGTACTTCGCCCAGGGCTTTTCCGGGCACGGCGTGGCCACCACCGGCCTGGCCGGGCGGCTGCTCGCCGAGGCGATCAGCGGCCAGTCCCGGCGGCTGGATGCGTTCGCCAGGATTCCGCATGCCCCGTTCCCCGGTGGCCGCCTGCTGCGCATGCCCTTGCTGGTGGCCGCCATGAGCTGGTACCGGCTGCGCGACGCACTGTGGTGACGCCGAAGCCCGGCGCAAAAACGTGATGGAGCTCTAAAGTCTTCCCCACCCCGGCCGTTAACCCCGCTGACACCCGCCCAGGTCCGGGGCATGCCAGCACCACTGCCAAACCCGCATTCGTCTCCGCTGCCGCAGCGCGTGCTGCTGGTGGAGAACTCGCGCGCCTTCGTCCAGGCCGTCGCCCAGGCGATCGAGCAGCAGCTGGAACTGCCGGTCACCGTGGCCTCCAGCCTGGCCGAAGCGCGGGCCGCGCTTGCCGCGCACGATGACTGGTTCCTGGTACTCACCGGCCTGGTGCTGGCCGACGGCGACCACGAAGCGGTGGTCGACTGCTTCCTCGGCCGCGAACTGCCCACCGTGGTGGTCAGCGGGGTGTACGACGAGGAGTTGCGCGAACGCCTGCTGCGCCGGCAGATCATCGACTTCGTGCTCAAGAACACTCCCGGCAGCCTGGACTACATCCTCTGGCTGGTGCAGCGGCTGGAACGCAACCGGCGCATCTCCGCGCTGGTGGTGGACGACTCGGCGAGCGCCCGGGCCCATGCCGGCCTGCTGCTGGAGATGTTCGGCTACCGCGTGGTGCAGGCGCCCGACGGCGACCGCGCACTGGCCGCGGTCGAGGCCGATCCGACCATCCGGCTGGCGATCGTGGACCAGGAGATGCCCGGGATGCAGGGCATCGAGCTGACCCGCCGCCTGCGTGCGCTGCGCGCGCGAGACCGGATGGCGGTGATCGGGGTATCCGGCCGCGATGATCCGGGCCTGGTCGCGCGGTTCCTGAAGAACGGCGCCAACGACTTCCTGCGCAAGCCTTACTCGCGCGAGGAATTCTTCTGCCGGGTCTCGCAGAACGTGGACCAGCTGGAACTGATCGGCAGCCTGCAGGACCTGGCCACCCGCGACTTCCTCACCGGCCTGCCCAACCGCCGCCACTTCCTGGACCAGGCCGAGCGCCTGGTCCCGCGCCTGCGCGACGTGCGCCAGCCGGTGGCGATGGTGATCCTGGACCTGGACCACTTCAAGCACGTCAACGACACCTGGGGCCACGAGACCGGCGACCGTGCGCTGCGCGCGGTGGCCTCGGCACTTTCGGCGCACGCACGCCCGCAGGACCAGGTCGCGCGCTTCGGCGGCGAGGAGTTCTGCCTGCTGGTGCCCGGCCTGGCAGCCGAAGCGCTCGCCGCCTACCTGGACCAGCTGCGCCGCCGGGTGGAAGACCTGCGGGTCCCGGTCGAGCACGGCGAACTGCGGCTGACGGTGAGCATCGGCGCCTGCATCGCCCACCCCGGCGACACCCTGCACAGCCTGCTGGCCGAGGCCGACCGGCGCCTGTACCTGGCCAAGGCCGGCGGCCGCAACCAGGTGGTGGCCACGGCCTGACCCGCGCCGCGGGAGCGGATCGACGTTGATCGGGATCAAGGCCGTGCCCGCGCAGGCGCCCTAGCCTGCACGCATTCCCCCGCAATGCGTGACCGCATGTCCCTGATGATCTGGCAGGACAGCCTCGACACCGGCATCGAGGTGATCGACGACCAGCACCGCCGCATCGTGGCGATGATCAACCAGCTTCACCAGGCGCAGACCGGCGCCTCGGCGCTGGCCGTGGGCGAGGTCCTGGACGAGCTGGTGGACTACACCCTCTCCCACTTCGCCTTCGAGGAGGAGCTGATGGAGGAGGCCGGCTACCCGTTCAGCGCCGCCCATCGCCGGGTGCACGAGGTGTTCACCAAGCGCGTCAGCGAGTACCGGATGCGCTTCCAGGCCGGCGAGGACGTGATCGACGAGCTCAAGGGCATGCTCTCGCGCTGGCTGTTCAACCACATCCGCAACGACGACAAGGCGTACTCGGAGCAGGTGCGCCGCCACCTGGACCGGTTCGCGCGCGAGCACCAGCAGGGCGGCTGGCTGGCGCGCACGGTGCAGCGCCTGTTCCGCTGAGCCGGAGGTCCCGGCCGGTGCTCAGTCCGCCGGGCGGCGCGGCACCGCCAGCAGGGCCAGCAGGGTCAGCGCCGCCATGGCCGCCAGGTACGCGCCCACCGCGCCGATACCATGGCTGTCGGCCAGGCGGGTGGCCAGGTAAGGGGCCGGCGAGGCACCGAGGATGCCGGCCAGGTTGAACGCCAGCGATGCGCCGGTGTAGCGCACCGGGGTGGGGAACATCTCCGCCAGGATGGTTCCACAGGGCCCGTAGGTCAGCCCCATCAGCCCCAGGCCGATGCACAGGAACAGCAGCACCTGCCAGGCGCTTCCTGCCTCGAACAGCGGCTTGAACAGCAGTCCGAACAGGATGATGCCCGCGGTGGCCACGAGCATCGCCCGGCGCCTTCCGAAGCGGTCCGCGTAGAGCGCCGACAACGGGATGGTGGCGGCAAAACACAGCACGCCCAGCATCTGCAGCAGCAGGAACTGCTCGCGGCCATAGCCCAGGGCGCCGGTGCCCCAGCTCAGCGCGAACACCGTCATCAGGTAGAACAGGACGAAGGTCGCCATCAGCGACAGGGTGCCCACCAGCAGGGTGCCCGCGTGCCGTCCCAGCACGGCGGCCATCGGCAGGCGTTCGCGTTCCTGCCGCTCGACGGTGCGCTGGAAGGCCGGCGTCTCGGTGATGCGCAGGCGCACCCACAACCCCACCAGCACCAGCACGGCGCTGGCCAGGAACGGTACCCGCCAGCCCCAGGCCATGAACTGCGCCTCGTCCAGGAAGTGGGCCAGCAGCAGGAACACGCCGGTGGACAGCAGGAAGCCCAGCGGCGCGCCCAGCTGCGGGAACATGCCGTACCAGGCGCGCTTGCCGGGTGGGGCGTTCTCGGTGGCCAGCAGCACCGCCCCACCCCACTCGCCGCCCAGGCCCAGGCCCTGGCCGAACCTGCACAGGGCCAGCAACGCCGGCGCCAGCACGCCGATCTGGGCGTGGGTCGGCAGCAGGCCGATCAGCACGGTGGACACGCCCATCGTCAGCAGTGCCGCCACCAGGGTCGCCTTGCGCCCGACGCGGTCGCCGTAATGGCCGAACACCGCCGACCCCAGCGGGCGGGCGAAGAACGCCAGCGCGAAGGTCGCCAGCGACTGCAGGGTCGCGGCGGTGGGCTCGGAGGCCGGGAAGAACAGGGTCGGGAACACCAGTACCGCGGCGGTGGCGTAGATGTAGAAATCGAAGAACTCGATCGTCGTCCCGATGAGGCTGGCGAACAGGATGCGGCGTGGCGAGGCGGGAGCACTCATCGGCGGGCGGGGACCGGTACGGGACGCGCCGGATTATGGCGCAGCCGGGCCGGCCGGCCGCGCCGGCATTGCACCGCCGCCAAGCCACCCCCCAGAATCGCTCCCTTCCCCTTGCCGCCGCCGCGCACTGCCGCGCCCCGGCCCCGGCCGCCCACGCGGCGCGGCCGCCCCGAACGACCTCACGGAACGGATCCCCAGATGAGTGCCACCCCTCCGCGCAAGAAATCCCCGCCCTCCACTCGCAGGCGCATGGTCCTGATGCTGGTGGCGTTCGTCGTCGTGTTCGGCGGCGTGTTCGCGCTGTGGTTCGCCTCCCAGCGCATGCTCAACAGCTTCTTCGACAACATGCCGCAGCCGCCGGTTGAGGTCAGCACCTTCGAGGCACGCGCCGAAACCTGGCACGACAACGCCGAGGCGGTGGGCACCCTGGTGGCCGACAACGGCACCCAGGTGACCACCGAGGCCGGCGGCGTGGTCCAGCGGATCGCGTTCGAATCCGGCCAGCAGGTGCGCAAGGGCGACCTGCTGGTGCAGCTGAACACCGCCAACGAGCTGGCCCAGCTGGAAGCACTGGACGCGGCCGCCCGGCTGGCGGTGACCCAGCGCGACCGCTGGCGCGAGCTGGGGCAGCAGCGGCTGGTCTCGCGCGCCGAGGTGGACGAGCGCACCAGCGACGCGGCCCAGACCCAGGCCCAGGCCCAGGCGCAGCGCGCACTGATCGCGCAGAAGACCATCCGCGCACCGTTCGACGGAGTGCTCGGCATCCGCCGGATCAACCTCGGCCAATACCTCAACCCTGGCGACCCGATCGTCGGCCTGCAGGCGCTGGACCCGATCCACGTGGACTTCACCCTGCCCGAGCAGCGGATGAACCAGGTGGCCGTGGGCACCGCGGTGCGCGTGCGGGTCGACGCGGTGCCGGGCCGCGAGTTCGAGGCCCGGCTTACCGCGGTCGAGCCGTCGGTGGACACCAGCACCCGCAACTTCATGGTCCGCGCGTCGTTGCCCAACGCCGATGGCGCGCTGCGCCCGGGCACCTTCGCGCGGGTCGGCTTCGACCTGGCCCAGGCCCAGGACGTGGTGGTCGTGCCGCAGACCGCGGTCAGCTTCAACCCCTATGGCAACTCGGTCTACGTGCTGGCCGACGCGCCCGACGAGGTCAGGAACGCCGAAATGCCGGAGGGCCAGAAGGCCCCGCAGCACGTGGTCAAGCAGCGGTTCGTGACCACCGGCCCCACCCGCGGCGACCTGGTCGGCATCACGGACGGGCTCAAGCCCGGCGAAGTGGTGGTCAGCAGCGGCCTGCTGCGCCTGCGCAACGACGCGGCGGTAATCATCAACAACGCGATCACGCCGCAGGCCGACGCCGCGCCGACCCCCGAGAACCGCTGACCGGCGGCCCACCGCCGCCGATCCCGGCTGCCGCGCCGCGGCGCCACCCGACCCCGGCCGCCCTGGCGGCCGGCGGAGGACCCGATGAAATTCACCGACATCTTCATCAACAAGCCCGTGCTGGCGATGGTCGTCAGCCTGTTCATCCTGCTGCTGGGCCTGCGCTCGTTCTCCGAGCTCAACGTGCGCCAGTACCCGGAGCTGCAGAACGCCGTGGTCACCGTCAGCACCGCCTACTACGGCGCCGACGCGGACCTGATGCAGGGCTTCGTGACCACGCCGCTGGAGCGGGAGGTGGCCTCCGCGGAGGGCATCGACTACCTGACCTCGACCAGTGCCGCGGGCATCTCCACCATCCAGGCCTACATCCGCCTGGACCATGACGCCAACGAAGCGCTCACCCAGATCGCGGCCAAGGTCAACAAGCTGCGCAGCCAGCTGCCGGCCGAATCCGAGGACCCGGTGATCGAGCTGCAGCAGGGCCAGCAGATCGCGGCGATGTACGTGTCCTTCGCCAGCGAGCGGCTGAACAACAACCAGATCACCGACTACCTGGTGCGCGCGGTGGAGCCGCGCATCGCCACCATCCCCGGCGTACAACGCGCGGACATCATGGGCGCCGGGACCTTCGCCATGCGGGTGTGGCTCAAGCCGGACCGGATGACCGCGCTGCAGGTCACCGCCAGCGACGTGCACAACGCGCTGCAGGCCAACAACGTGCTCTCGGCGCTGGGCTCGACCAAGGGCCAGATGGTGGCCATCGACCTGACCGCGCGCACCGACCTGCGCAGCGCCGAGGAATTCCGCCGGCTGATCGTGCGCGAGGAGGACGGCGCGATCGTCCGCCTGGGCGACATCGCCGACGTGGAGCTGGGGTCGGAGAGCTACGGCACCTCGGTCCGGATCAATGGCGACGCGGCGACCTTCATGGGCATCTTCGTATCGCCCGACGCCAACTCGCTGGACGTGATCGAGGAGGTGCGCAAGGTCTGGCACGCGGAGATCGTGCCGCAGCTGCCGGAAGGCATCGAGGCGACGATTCCCTACGACAGCACCGAGGCGATCGAGGACGCCATCAGCGAGGTCGTGCGCACCATCGTCGAGGCGGTGATCATCGTGATCGTGGTGATCTTCCTGTTCCTGGGCTCGCTGCGCAGCGTACTGATCCCGGCGGTTACCGTGCCGCTGTCGCTGGTCGGCGTGCTGTTCATGATGTTGCTCATGGGCTTCACCATCAACCTGCTGACCCTGCTGGCGATGGTGCTGGCGATCGGCATCGTCGTCGATGACGCGATCATCGTGCTTGAGAACATCCACCGCCACATCGAGGACGGCATGAGCCCCCACGACGCGGCGATCAAGGGCGCGCGCGAGCTGGCCTGGCCGGTGGTGGCCATGACCACCACCCTGGTGGCGGTGTACCTGCCGATCGGCTTCCAGGGGGGGCTGACCGGCGTGCTGTTCACCGAGTTCGCCTTCACCCTGGCCGGCGCGGTGCTGCTGTCGGGCGTGATCGCGCTGACCCTGTCGCCGATGATGTGCGCCCGCCTGCTCAAGCCGCACAGTGCCGGCCATGGCAAGAGCCGCCTGGAATCCTGGCTGGACGCGCGGTTCGAACGCCTGCGTGGCGGCTACGAGCGACGTCTGCACAGCGCCCTTGACACCCGCGCGGTGATCGCGGTGTTCGGCGCGCTGGTGCTGGTGTCCTGCGGCGTCCTGTACTGGACCGCCCCCAAGGAGCCGGCGCCGCTGGAGGACGAGGGCTTCATCTTCGCCATCGGCAGCGCCGACGCCTACACCACCCTGGACTACGTCGAGCGCTATACCGACGAGATCAACGCGATGGCCGCGAAGGTCCCGGAGATCAACGATTTCTTCCTGTTCAATGGCGGCTTCGGCGGCGGTGGCGGGGCCAGCAACAGCGCCATGGCCGGCTTCGTGCTCAAGCCCTGGAGCGAGCGTGACCGCTCCACCAACCAGGTGCTGCAGCAGGAGCTGCAGCCGAAGCTGGCCCAGGTCACCGGCCTGAACACCTTCGCCCTGGTACCGCCCTCGCTGCCCACCGCCGGCGGCGATGGGGGCGGCGAGTTCCTGGTGCTGGGCATCGGCTCGCTGCAGCAGCTCAACGACCTGTCCGACGCGATCCTGCAGAAGGCCATGGAAAGCCGCCGTTTCATCTTCCTGGACAAGGACCTGAAGATCGACAAGCCACGGATCGAGGTGCAGATCGACCGCGAGAAGGCCGCCTCCCTGGGCATCGACATGCGCACCCTGGCCGCGGACATGGCAGCGATGCTCTCCGGCGGCTACACCAACCGCTTCGCGATGGAGAACCGCTCCTACCGGGTGATCCCCCAGGTGCAGCGCAGCGACCGGCTCAACGCGGCCCAGCTCGAGAACTACTACACCCGCACCCGCGACGGGCAGCTGGTGCCGCTGTCGACCCTGATCACGCTGCGCGAGAGCGCCCAGCCGCAGACGCTCAAGCGGTTCCAGCAGCTCAACGCGGTGGGCATCACCTTCGCCGCGCGCCCGGGCGTTTCCAAGGGCGAGGCACTGCGGGTGCTGGAACAGGCCGCCGCCGAGGTGCTGCCGCAGGGCTACAGCGTCGACTACGCCGGCGAATCGCGCCAGTTCAAGCAGGAAGGGGCGACCATGCTGGTCACCCTCGCCTTCGCCCTGGTGGCGATCTTCCTGGTGCTGTCGGCCCAGTTCGAGAGCTTCCGCGACGCGATGATCATGCTGATCACCGTGCCCATGGCCATCTCCGGCGCGCTGCTGGTGCTCAACTTCCTGGCGCTTCTGGCAGGCGGCCTGCAGATGGCCGGGATCGAGGCGTTTCCCGGCATGAGCGTCAACATCTACACCCAGGTCGGCCTTGTGACCCTGGTGGGCGTGATCTCCAAGCACGGCATCCTGATCGTGGAGTTCGCCAACAAGCTGCAGATGCAGGGCCTTTCCAAGCGCGAGGCGATCGAGCAGGCCGCGGGCATCCGCCTGCGCCCGGTGTTGATGACCACCGCCGCCCTGGTGTTCGCCATGGTGCCGCTGCTCATCGCCAAGGGACCCGGCGCGGCGGCGCGGTTCTCGCTGGGCACCGTGATCGCCGCGGGCATGACCATCGGCACGGCGTTCACCCTGTTCGTGCTGCCGGCGATGTACCTGTACCTGGCGCGCGACCACCGCGGCCATCGCGTGGCCGACGGGACCGGCGGAGCCCCTGCGGAAATCCAGCCGGGTTGAGGCCGATGAAGCCGCGGCGCCTTCCGGGCGCCGCGGCGATCGGCGCGACGCTTCAGCCGCCGCTGGGGACCGGGGCGTCCCGCTCGATCAACCCCTCGTGGCGGAGCTCATCCCACAGTGCCGCTGGCACCTGTACCGCCATCGACTCGGCGTTGGCGCGGACCTGACCGGGGCTGCGCGCCCCCGGGACCACCGCCGACACCACGTCCGGCGCGGCGGCGAACTGCAGCGCCGCCGTGCGCAGGTCCACCCCGTGGCGCTCGCAGATGGACTGGACCCGGGCCCGCTTGCCCGGAGCCCACCCGGGGACCGAGCCGTCGTACAGGTAGCGGTCGCGCCCGGCCAGGTAGCCGGCCAGCAGCGGCGAGCCCACCACCACCGAGGCGCCACGCGCCGCGATCCGCGGGAAGGTCTCGTGCAGGGCCCGGGCGTGGTCCAGCAGCGAGTACTGGCACGCCAGCAGGAAGATGTCCGGATCGGACTCCTCCAGCGCCAGCAGCGCCGGTTCGGGGCAGTTCACCCCGAAGCCCCATGCCCTGATCATTCCCTCCGAGCGCATGCGGGTCAGTTCCGGCATGGCGCCCTTGGCGGCCTCGGCGAAACGCTGCTCCCAGGGCATGCCCAGGTCGTCCTCGTTGTCCGGTGAGAGGTCGTGGATGAACACCACGTCCAGCTGCGCCACGCCCAGCCGGTTGAGGCTGTCCTCCACCGAGCGGCGGGTGCCGGAGGCGGAGTAGTCGTAGCGGTGGCGGAACGGGGCCGGGTCGACCCACATCGTTTCCGGCAGCGGCCCGGTCGTTGCCGTGAGCAGGCGGCCGACCTTGCTGCTGAGCGTGTACTGCTCCGCCGCACGCCCATGCAGGAAGCGGCCGAACCGGCGTTCGGACAGCCCCAGCCCATACCACGGCGAGGTATCGAAGAAGCGCACGCCCGCATCCCAGGCAGCCGCCAGGGTGGCCTCGGCCTGGGCATCGCTGCTGGAGGCAAAGCCATTGCCGATCGCCACGCCTCCCAGCCCCAACCGGCTGCGCGGCCTGAAACGGCCGGGTGAGGCGGCCGTGGAGAGGGGAGCATCGGCGCCGGGAACGATCGGCTGGGACATGGTGATCTCCGCAGGGACACCGCCAGCCTGCCCGCGGCGCGGTCCACGACACGTGCACGGGCCATGATCCTGCGGTCACCGCCGCCGCGGTAGCGTTCCGGCCTCCCTCCCTGGAGTGCCGCCATGAGCAGTATCGCCATCGCACCGCGGGTGCACACCGCGCCGGACGCCATCGAGCGGCTGAAGGCATTGCAGCTGGAACTGGACGGCGAGCTGGTGGTCGAGCTGCGCATGCGCGATGGCCGACAGCTGCGCGGCACCGTTCCGGAACGTCCTTCGCTCCAGCAGTTCTTCGACCCGGACGGCAACGAGGGCACCAACGGCCTGTTCCGCCTCGACCAGGGCGATGTCGGCGTGCATCTCTACTGGCTGGACGAGGTCGAGCAGGTGATCCGGACCGGCACCGCATGATGGGCCGGTTTCGTGTGGACGCGCGGCGGTTGAACGCTTTGCAGCGGTCCGGCGGCGACGATTCACGCCTCAACCCCGGGGGGAACGTGCAGCGTTGAAGCGCACCTGCAAGGATTTTCGATGACCGCCCGCAGCACCCGCCTCATGCGCCGCCTTCGACGTCGTGCTTCGCCAAGGACATGGGGCGTTGCCCGACGTCCGGGATGTCCCGCCGCATGAGCGCGACCGGTACCCTGCGCATCCAGCGCTCGCTCAGCTTCCAGGCCGGCGCGGCCCAGATCCTGGACGCCTGGTGTGACCGCAAGGTCCAGGCAGTGATCCTGGAAGGCGCGGCCGAATGCATCGGCGAGGAAGACGGCGCCAGCATCTGGCACCTGCGCACCCGGCACGGGCGTCCGATGCGCATCCGCGCGGTGCTCGAAGCACGCGGCCGCCGCAGCGCGCGCCACCGTGCCGAAGGCGACAACGGCCTGATGGTGCACAGCGAACTGGCGGTCTCCGACGGATCAGGCAACGGGGTGGAGGTGACGCTGGCAGTGTCGTTCCAGGCCGCGGCGCTCCCCGCGCTGATGGCCGCGTACGTGGACCCGGCGCCGGTGCTGCTGGCTGGCCAGGCCCTGCGCCGCCTGCGCGCCTGCGTGGAGGACGCCGGCGCCGCGGCCCCGACGCAGGCCTCACCCACCCCGGCAGATGATCCGGCCGATCCGGCAGACCACTGAACCGGCTCGCCTGGCACCACGCCGGCACGCCTCGACAGGAGACACCCATGCAGGCACCGACATACCTGGGCTCGCGCAGGAAGCTGGCCGACGCTGCGCGCGGCCACCGGATCTTCAAGGGCCGGCAGGACCCGCGCGCGGGAGGGTGCTGACGCCATGACCGGAGGGCTCCTCCAACGCGAACCCCGACGGGGCGGCTCATGAATCCCGACATCATCGGCTGGGCCGCCTCGGCCGTCCTGCTGGCGACCCTGGTGCGCCAGATCCTCAAGCAGGCCCGGCAGGGCGCGGAGGGCGTGTCCACCTGGCTGTTCATCGGTCAGGCCACCGCCTCGGCGCTGTTCATCGCCTACTCGGTGCTGGTGGACAACACCGTCTTCATCGTCACCAACAGTTGCCTGCTGCTGACGGCCATCGCTGGCCAGTACATTTCGCGCAGGGCTGCGCGCAAGGCCGGCGGCAGCGATGGGGACCGTCCGCCCACCGCCGGTGGCGACGGTGCGCGGCGGTGAGCGGCCAAGCGCCCCGCCGCGACGACGTCACCGTACCCGGCAACGGCCTGGCCGGATGGCGCGTGCCGGCCGCGGCGGCGCCCGGAGCGCTGTTCCTCCACGGCTGGGATGCCGACCGCCAGGAGATGGCCGGGCCGGCCACCGAGGCCGCGGCGCTGGGATTCTCCTGCCTGGCCTACGACCTGCGTGGCCATGGCGCCACACGCGCAGAGCGGCACGGGGTGACGCCGCGCGCCAGCCTGGACGATGCGACCGCCGCATTCGACCTGCTCGCCGGTGCACCCGGCGTCGACCGCGGGGCGATGGCGGTGGTCGGCACCAGCTTCGGGGCCTGGCTTGCGCTGATGCTGACCGCGCGTAGGCCCGTGCGCTGGCTTGCGTTGCGGGTCCCCGCGCTCTACCCGGATGCCTGCATGGACCGCCCCAAGGACGGGCTGGACCCGCGAATGCTGGAACGCTACCGCCGCGACCCGCCGCCGGCAGCCGGCGACCGCGCCCTGGCAGCGGCCGAAGCCTTCGGCGGCGAGGTGCTGGTGGTGTGGTCCGGCAACGACGAGCGGCTGCCGCCGGACCAGTGCCGTGCGTTCCGCGGCGCGTTCCCGAATGCCTCCGCCCTGACCGTGCGGCGCATCGCCGGCGCCGACCACGCACTCGGCCAGCGCCGCTGGCGGGCCGAGTACCGCACCCTGCTGCGTGACTGGCTGCAGGCCTCGATCATGCGCCAGCGCCACGAGGCTCTGGCCGGTGTTCTGGATCCGGACCCGGCCTGAGCTGCCCGTGGCGCCGTGCGCCTCCGGTCAGCGCAGCAGCCAGCGCGTGGCCAGACTGACCGACAGCACTGCCAGTCCCAGGCACCAGAAGGCGACCACCAGCGAGGTGGCCTGGGCGAGGAAGCCGAGCAGGGCCGGCCCCACCAGCACCCCGGCGTAGCCGAGCGTGGTCACCGCGGGAATGGCCAGGCTCTCGGGCATGGCGCGCTGCCGGCCAGCCAGGGAGAACATCACCGGCACGATGTTGGCGCAGCCGACGCCCACCATGACGAAACCCGCCAGCGAGGCGGCGGCCGTGGGCGCCAGCACCAGGATCGCGAACCCGGCGAAGGCGACGGTTGCGCCGGCGACCACCGTGCGCATCGCCCCCATCGCCTGCACCACGCGGTCGCCGCTGAGACGGGCGACGGTCATCGCCAGGGCGAAGGCGACGTAACCCACGCCGGCGCGCGCCGGATCCATGCCCTTGGCCTGGTCCAGGAACACCGCGCCCCAGTCGAGCATCGCGCCCTCGGCCAGGAACATCACGAAGCACACCGCGCCGATCAGCAGCACGATGCCCCGTGGCCAGGCGAAGGCCGGCGCGTCCGCATCCACCCGGTCGCCGCGCCAGTGGCGCACGGCCGTGCCCAGCAGCACGAGCATGGTCGCCACCGCGGCCACGCAGGCGGCCACCGGCGGGCTACCCGCGCTCAGCAGCGTGGTCATGGCGGCGGCGCCCACGAAGCAGCCGATGCTGTAGAAGGCGTGGAATCCGGACATCAGTGCCCGTCCGCTCTCGCGCTCCACCACCACCGCCTGGATGTTCATGGTGCAGTCCATCGCCCCCATGGCCGCGCCGAACACGAACAGCACCGCGCCCAGGGTCACCGCGTCCGGAGCCAGCACCAGCGCCGGCAGCGTCGCGCTGATCAGCAGCATGGCCAGCGTCATCACCCGGCGGCTGCCCTGGCGCGCGGCCAGCGCGCCGGCCATCGGCATGGCCAGCAGCGAGCCGGCGCCCAGGCACAGCAGGACCATGCCGAGCATCGCCTCGTCCAGGCCCGCGCGCGCCTTGGCGAAGGGCACGATCGGCGCCCAGGCCGAGATCGCGAAGCCCGGCAGGAAGAAGGCGGCGCGGGTGGCATGTTGCTGGGCACGGGGGCTGGAAGGCACGGCGATGCTCGTGGGCAAGGGCCGGGCATTATCGCCGCTGCCGCCGGCCGCCCCGGCCCGGCGCATACGTATTCGCTCATTCCCCGTGGCGGCCGGCTGACCTGGATCAACCCCGGTCCCTGCGGCCACGGGCACACTGAGCGGCAAAGGAGTCCACCATGACAGTGCCGCCTGCCCCGTCGCTCGAAATCGATGCCGACCGCGTCGCCGCCCGCCTCGGCATGGACGTGGCCGGTTTCCGCCAGGGAATGGAACGCGGGCAGGTCCGCGTGCTGTGCGAACGGGGCACCGGCGCGGACGCCGGCACCTGGCGGGCGACCTTCTACGCAGGTGACCGTCGTGCGCGCTTCCTGCTGGAGGCCGGCGGCGCGGTGCATGACGTGGACTGAAGCCCGGTGCGCAGATCCTGCACGCCGGCTTGAGCCGGCACGCACGCACCGGCGCGCAGGCTGCCTCCAGGTCAAAGCAGGAGCCGGGCAATGATCCGTGCGCTTTTCGTTGGAGGCGTGGTCGACAACAGCGAGCTGGACCTGGAGGACGGGCGTCCCCCGCTGCACTACCCGCCGGACGGTGGCGGTGGCCAGCCTCGCTACCGCCTGCGCCAGGTCGGGCGCGACGGCAACGGCGCCGAAACCTGTGCGGTGTATGGCGCGCCCGACACGCCCATGGCGGAGGTCCGGCGGATCAGCGGCGAGCGCGATTACGCCCGCCGCTTCGAGGCCGCGCTGGAGGACGTGGACGGCGACTGAGGGCGCCGCGCAGGCACCGGTCGGGGCACAATCACGACCCCGCCCGCCCCGCCTGCCGCGATGCCTTCCGCCCCTGCCACCCCAGCCGACCTGCCCGGCGGCCGCCGTTACGACCTGGTGGTCTTCGACCTGGATGGCACGCTGGCCGATTCGTTCGGTTTCTTCGTGGCGGTCCACCACCGGCTGGCGCAGCGGCACGCATTCGCCACGCTTGGGCCCCACCAGATCGAAGCGATGCGCGACTGGAGCATCCAGCAGATCCTGCGCCATACCGGCCTGCCGGCATGGCGCCTGCCGGCGGTCGTGCGCGACTTCCGCCAGCTGATGCACGAAGAAGGCGGCGCGGTCGCCTGTTTCCCCGGCGTGCCCGATGTGCTGGCCACGCTGCATGCCAGCGGCCTGCAGCTGGCGCTGGTCTCGTCCAATTCGCTGGAGAACTGCCGGCGGGTGCTGGGCGAGGACAGCTGGCAGCGGCTGGAACACGTCGAATGCGGCGCCTCGCTGTTCGGCAAGGCGCGGCGACTGCGGCGCGTGCTGGCGCGCACCGGCATCGCGCCGGGGCGGGCGATCTACGTGGGCGACCAGACCGCCGACAGCGATGCCGCCCGGCAAGCGGGCGTGGCGTTCGGCGCGGTGGCATGGGGCTATGCCAGCGCAGCGGCCCTGGAGGCGGCGGGCGCCCCGGACGCGCGCTTCGTGCGGATCGACGACCTGAACCTGCTGGCGGGCACCCGCACCGGCTGAGCTAGTCGGGCAGCAGCGCCGGGCGCGAGTCGTACCACCGCCGGGCGCCGGCCAGGTGCAGCTGGCGCTGTCCGTCCTGCAGTTCCATGCCCATGCCAAGCATCCCCCAGCGGGCATAGAGGTCACCGCGCGGCTGGCCACCGGCGATGCGCAGACGGCCCTCCAGGTCGATGCGGTCGTTGCTGGCCTGCACCCGGTCGAACACCAGTTCGTGCCCGCGGATGCGCAGTCGCCCGGTGGCCCGCGCCTGTCCCGAATCGACCAGGTTCCCGATCCAGCGCGGGAATGCCGCCCGCTCGGCGAACAGGCCCAGCAGCACGCTGACGTCGCGCATCTCCACCCGGCCCTGCCCGCTGATCTCGAATGGCTCGCGCCAGTGCAGGCTTCCCTCCTCCAGCGCCATCCTCGCCCACCAGGGGGCCCCGCCCTCGCCCCCGCCTTCCAGGCGGACCCCGTCCAGCCCCACGCGCAGCGCGCGTACCGCGTAGTGCCGGCCTTCGGCCTCAAGCCGCTCCAGCTGGCTGTCGAGCTCCACGTCGCCGGACAGGCGCGACGGGCCCAGGGCGACGCGCACGCCGCGCCCGCGCAGGCGCATCCGGCCATCGACCATGCCGCCATCGGCATCCAGGCGCAGGTCGCCGCTGGCGCGGCCACTGCCCCCGAGCAGACGCGCGCTGTCTCCCGGGAGGTAGCGGTTGTAGACACGCAGGTCGGGCACGTCCGCATCGGCAAAACGCAGCCGCGCTTGCAGCTGCTGGCCGAACTGCGCCAGTGGTCCCTGCGATGCCAGCTCCAGCTGCAGGTCGCGCCCGCGCAGGTCCACCTGGCGCGGCCTGGCCTGCGGGCCCAGGACGAAACGGTCCATGCGGACCACGATGCCGGTGTGCGGCGCGCCGCCACGCTCGCCCGGCACCACGCGCAGGCTGGCCGTGGCATTGCCGGAGAAGCGGTTGTCGAGCACGCGCGCGCCCAGGGCGACTTGCTCCAGGTCCACCCGGCTGCCGGGCTGCAGCGTACCGGCGGCCAGTTCGACATCGGCGTCCAGGTCCGCGCGGCCGTCCACGTCCAGCCACGGCAGCCGCCCGAGCGTGGTATCGATCCAGCGCAGCGGCACCTGCGGCCATCGGGTGCGCAGGCGGCCATGCATGGCCCTGAGCGGGCGCAGCCAGTCATCCGGGCCGAGCACCCGGTCATCCACCCGGAGGTCGGCGTGCAGCCACGGCGAGCCGGCACCGCGACGGGGCAGGCGCACGGACAGGTCGATCGCCTCCCGGCGCGTGCGCAGCGCCAGCCCCAGCGGATGGCGCAGGCGGCGGCCGTCGGCATCCACCGAATGGACCGGCGCAGACCAGTCCAGCCAGCTGCCCGGCATCAGCGCGCCGCGATCCAGGCTGAGGTCGGCGCGCAGGCGGCCGGCACCGGCCGCGGTGTCCAACGGTAGCGCCTGGCCGTGGCGTGCGGCCAGGTCGATCCCCGGGGCCGGACCGTCGACGCGCAGCCGCGCCTGCATGATCTGCACCTTCTCGCTGCCCTGGGCACGCTCGCGGATGTGCGGCGGAATCGAGATCCCGAAATCCAGCCGCCCGTCCTGCAGCAGCGCCACGCCCCCCACCGCCAGGCGCGCGGCCGGCATGTGCAGCGTCGAGGGGCCGACCTCCATCGGGCCACCCTGCAACTGCTTGGTGAACACGAACCGGGCCTCGCCGCGTCCTTCCACCCGGGCCTCGTAGAAGTCCATCCGCAACAGGCTGGGCGTGGTGATGGCGGTGAAGTCCAGCGTCCATCCGTCGCCCTCGCGCCGGGACGGCGGCTTGTCCTGCGGGGTGCGGGCGACGTGCACGGATACCTCGTGGGCGCGGATGGTGCCGAAGGACACCTGGCGCCACAGCAGCGGCAGCACCCGGATGCGCCCGTCGGCCCGGGTCGCGGCGACGACCCAGCGGTTGGTCCGGGCATGCCCGCCCATCACCACGCCACTGGCGTGGATGTGGCCGGGATAGGCGCTCAGGGCCCAGTCCCAGCGCGCGTGGTAACGGTCCGGCTTGCGGTTGACCACCTGTTCGCCGATGGACGTGTTGAGGAACACGTTGGCGGCCGCCAGGTACAGCAGGTAGAAGGCCAGCAGGCAGCCGCCGGCGCGGCGCAGGCCGGTGCGGTGGGTCTGGAGCCACGCACGCAGGGAAGGAATCGGCATGCGCACAGCATGGCGGCAACCCGGTGATGGCCGCCTGCACGGCAACCGCGCCAGGCCTCAGCCGGGAAGCTTCACCCGTACCCAGGTCGGGGCGTGGTCGCTGGGCTTGTCCAGTGCACGCACCCAGCGGTCAACGCCCGCATCCACCAGTCCCGGCGCCAGCACCGGGTTGAGCAGCAGGTGATCGATGCGCAGTCCACGGTCGCGCTGGAAGTGCTGGCGGAAATAGTCCCAGAAGGTGTAGACCGGGGCCTCGCCGTGCTGCGCGCGCAGCGCATCGGTCCAGCCCTGCTCCAGCAGCGCGGCGTAGGCGTCCCGCACTTCGGGCTGGATCAGCGCATCGCGCTTCCACGACTTCGGGTCGTAGACGTCCAGGTCGGTCGGGATGACGTTGAAGTCGCCCATCAGCACCACCGGATGCGGCAGGTCGACCAGGGTCTGGGCGTGGCGGGCCAGGCGTGCCATCCACTTGAGCTTGTAGTCGAACTTCGGACCCGGCTGCGGGTTGCCGTTGGGCAGGTAGAGCGCACCGACCACGACCCCGTGCACGGCCGCCTCGATGTAGCGGCTCTGGGTGTCGCCACGCCCGCCCGGCAGGCCGCGGCGGCTTTCCACCGGCATCGCCCCACGGGCCAGCAGCGCCACCCCGTTCCAGCGGTGCTCGCCCTGCCAGATGGCTCCGTAACCAGCCGCTTCCAGTTCGGCGGCGGGAAAGGCCTCGTCGCGCGCCTTCAGCTCCTGCAGCGCCACCACGTCGGGTTGCTCGCGCTCCAGCCACTGCAGCAGGTGCGGCAGGTGCGGCAGGCGTGGACCGATACCGTTGACGTTGAACGTGGCCAGCGTGAGCTGGCGCTTCCTGCGCGGCATGGCCGGCTCCTGGACGTTGTTGCGGACTCCCGGGCCGGACGCTACGGCCCACGGGGTCGGCGCGCGGTGAACCGGCGTGCCTTCATCCCAGGAGCAGCTGCTGCAGGCGGGCCGCGTCGGACACCGCGAAGCCATGCGCGGTGTTGTCGAAGATCACCCAGCCCCGCGCCGGCGGCGTCGCGCGCAGCGCGTCCGCCAGCGCGACCAGGGCGGCTTGGCCGTACTCGCTGTAGTAGATGCGCGGGGAGCCATGCCATCGCCAGTAAGGCCAGGCGGGCGATGCGCCCGGGATATCGCCGCCGGGCACGCGCGGGGGATCGGCCGCCACGCGGCTGGCGCCGTGGCGCGCCAGCAGCGTGGCGGCGCGCTCGTCGAACCAGCTGGGATGGCGTGGCTCGCAGGCCAGCGGCGCCCCGGTGCGCCGGCGCAGCATCGCCAGGAAAGCCGCCGCGCTGCGCGGGTCGAACGCCAGCGATGGTGGAAGCTGCAGCAGGAAGCCGCCGAGCTTGTCGCCCAGCCCGCCAACCTGGTCCAGGAATGCGTCGAGCACCGGCCCGGCGCCACGCAGTCCCAACTCGTGGGAGATCGTGCGCGGAAGCTTCACCGAGAAACGGAACCCGCGCGGCACCGTGGCCGCCCAGCGCTCCCAGGTGCCGCGCTGGTGCGGGCGGTAGAAGGACGAATTGACCTCCACCACGTCGAAGCGCGTGGCGTAGCGCGCAAGGGCGCTGTCACCCTCGCCGAACAGGCTGGCGTGCCGGCCCGGGATCGACCAGCCGGCACATCCGATCCGCACCTTGACCGCCGCCGTCCGGCCCATGGCTGCATCCCGTACCTGGATGCGGGCAGTGTCGCTGCGCGATCGTGAGCGGGCGGCGAAGCGCGCCGCCTGCCAGGCGCTCAGTCCTGCAGCAGCCCGGCCTGGCGCAATGCCGCTTCCACCCTGGACTGGTTGGCGGGCTCCAACCCGGTCAGGGGCAGCCGCAGATGGCCACCGATGCGGCCCAGCCGCGCCAGCGCCCACTTCACCGGGATCGGGTTGGCTTCGCAGAACAGCTCGCGGTGCAGCGGCAGCAGCTGCAGCTGGATGCGCATGGCCGTGGCGACGTCCCCGGCCAGCGCCGCTGCGCACAGCCCGTGCATCAGCCGCGGGGCGACGTTGGCGGTCACGCTGACATTGCCGTGGCCGCCGCACAGCATCAGCGCCACCGCGGTGCCGTCATCCCCCGAGAACACCGCGAACCCCGCCGGCGCCTCGCGCACCAGCCACTGCGCCCGCTCGATGTTGCCGGTGGCCTCCTTGATGCCGGCGATGCCCGGCACCTGCGCCAGGCGCAGCACGGTGTCATGCTGGAGGTCGGCCCCGGTACGGCCGGGGACGTTGTACAGCACCACCGGCAGGTCGCCGGTGGCCTCGGCGATGGCGCGGAAGTGGCGGTACTGCCCCTCCTGCCCGGGCTTGTTGTAGTACGGAACCACCTGGAGCTGGCTGTGCGCGCCCACCTGCCTGGCGAACCGCGCCAGCGCGATCGCCTCGGCCGTGGAGTTGCCGCCGCAGCCGGCCATCACCGGCACCCGGCCCGCCGCCTGCTCGACCGCGACCCGGATGACCTCGCAGTGCTCCTCGACGCTGACCGTCGGCGACTCGCCGGTCGTGCCGACTACGCCGATGCAGTCGGTGCCCTCGGCCACGTGCCAGTCCACCAGGCGCCGCAGCGCGTCGTAGTCGACGCTGCCGTCGTCGTGCATGGGCGTGACGAGGGCGACGATACTGCCGCGCAGGAAGACATCCGGATCGGTCATGACAGGGGCGTGCGGGTGTGGAGCGGCGATTCTATCGGCCCCGGCGCGCCGTGCACGGGTAGTCACCGTTGCAACGGACACCACGGTGGCCGGAGCGCCGCGTCCGCGCGTGCGGGTCCCGCGACCGGCGCCGCGACTCAAGGACCGACAGGCACCGATCCGGCGCGGATCAGCGCACCGGGTTGCCGGTATGCGGGGTGTGGATCAGGTCGGCCAGGTCGAAACCCTGGGCCCGCGCCGCGTCCAGGAACTCCTGCTGCACCCGGGGCGCCAGCACCGGCTCCCGGGACAGCAGCCACAGGTACTTGTGATCGGGGGAGCCCACCAGTGCGGTGTGGTACTGGGGGTCCAGGCGCAGGATCCAGTAGTCGCCCTTGGTGAAGGGCACCCACTTCAGTCCGTCCGGCATGAAGCTGACTTCCAGCTTCGCGTTGCCGCTGCCCTCCACCACCGTCGCCTCGCCCACCGATTCCTGCGGTTCGCCCTCGCCGTCGCGTGCCCGGTTCCGCACTTCCACCGTACCCTCCGGCGTGAGCGAATAGGTGGCGGTGATGTCGGTGTAGTCCTCCGGCTCATGCCGCATCGGCAGCCTCGCGATCTCGTACCAGGTGCCGAGGTAGCGCTGCAGGTCGACACTGCTGACGGTGGTGGGGCTGGAAGCGTCGTTCATCGTGATCCCTGTGGAAAGGAGGCGTAGGCGGCGCGGCCGCCTGCTGCGGATGCGGACCGCGCACGCAGGGTGCGGGGCCAGGCTCAGCCCTCCCCGCTCTCGCGGATACCGTGCGGCGCGTCGCTGCGCACGTCATCGGCGAAGGAGCGGCCGTAGGCATCGCGGTCTCCTGCCTGCTCGTCGAGGACGACATCCAGCAGGTCGGCCTGGTCATCCACCGCGATGTTGTCGATGGCAGCGACCGAGCGCGGATCCTTCAGTTCGGGGCCGGTCTGCTCAAGCGTGGCGCCGTCCTTGTCCAGGTCGAGCTTCACTTCCGGCGCATCGGGAATCGGGGGATTGGATCGGGTCATGGGAGCCTCCGGCGGTGTCGGGAAGCCCGACCGTAACGCGCGGCCCGGAAGCGGCACGTCAATGCAGAAGCCGACCGCGTTGACGCTGCGCTTGCATGCAATGCAGGCATGCCACCGCCAGCGTGCACCCGTGGCGCGCGCGCTTCACCCGACGGCGAGCCACGGCGCGGTATCCGTCAAGGCCCCGCCTTCACCGGAGCCGCCCGTGCCACGCAACAGCCCCGCTCTCGCCTGCATCCCCCTGGCCCTGGCGGCCTGTACCGGCGGCGACCGGGTCGGGCCGCCGCTGGCGCCCCCGGGGGCGGAGGAAACGGCGCGCACCACTGCCCTGGAGGCCGGTGCGGCGCTGCTGCAGGACAACGGCCCGCTGGCGAGGATGGACATGTACGTCGTCGGCTTCCATCCGATGAAGGACGATCCTTCGCACCAGATGGAGGCCCACCACTTCTGCCGCCAGGTCAACGAGGATTTCGCCCAGTGCGCACTGTTCGATGGCAACGGCCCGGACGCGAACCTGACCGGCATCGAATACATCGTTTCCGAGGCGCTGTTCGATCGCCTGGCGCCGGATGAACAGGCCTACTGGCATCCGCACAACGGCGAGATCCTGTCCGGCCAGCTGGTGGCGCCGAACCTGCCGGACGTCGCCGAGAAGGCGCTGATGCGCTCGAAGATGAACAGCTACGGCAAGACCTGGCACACCTGGCATACCCGCCACGGCACGCAGCCGGGCGATTCCATGCCGGAAGGGCCGGCGATGCTGGCCTGGTCGTTCAACCGCGACGGCGAAGTGCTTCCCGGGCTGGTGGAGGCGCGTGACCGGCGCATGGACGTTTCCACCGCCGAACGCCGCTCGCAGCGCGCCGACCTGGTATCGCTCGCCCGGCCCCAGGCGGGGGTCGACGCGCTCCGGCCACGGTTCCCGGCCACGAAGGACATCCCCGGCGTGGTCGACCGTGATGCCAGTGCGAGCCCGGCCAGGGCGAACCAGGCACCGCCCGCGGTCCGCTGACGCGGCTCGCGTACGCCGCACCCAGCGCCCGTGCCGGACTTCGCCGGTCAGCGTTGGGTCTTGGGCTCCTGGGCATCCACGTCCGGATCCTCTCCAACCCGGGTCTCCTGTGCACCCGTCGCGTAGCGCGCCGGCGCCTCGGGCTGGTGGGCTTCGGCGGTCGGGGCCGGATTGTCGGCAGGCGGATCGGCGGGATGCTCCTGGCGGCAGGCGGACAGGCCCAGTGCGGCCAGGGCGGCGAGGGCGAAGGGCAGCAGCGTTCTCATGGCGGCTCCAGATGGGCGATGCGGGCATGGTGTCGTCCCTGCGGTGAAGAACATGCACGTGCGCCGCCGCTGGCAGGACGCGCGGTCATGTTTTCCGGACGATGGATGCGGCCTGCCCGGCCGTTGCCGCCGATCATGCCCACACCGGAGGCAATCGCCCCGGCCCCTCTCCTCCAAGGAAACGACATGTCCCTCGCCAAGATCCTCTACACCGGCACCGCCACCTCCACCGGCGGCCGCGAAGGCCGCGCCCTCTCCAGCGACGGTGCACTCGACGTCGCCCTGTCCACGCCGCGGGCGCTCGGCGGGCCGGGCGGCGACGGCACCAATCCCGAGCAACTGTTCGCCGCCGGCTACTCGGCCTGTTTCCTCAGCGCGCTGAAGTTCGTGGCCGGCCGCCAGAAGCTGGCCCTGCCCGGGGACACCGCGGTCAAGGCCGACGTGGGCATCGGCCCGCACGGGGAGGGCTTCGGCCTCCAG
>JBQGEI010000056.1:0-6868 GCA_052039535.1 Pseudoxanthomonas sp. | reverse complement strand
GCGTGTGGGACAATGGCGCCCCACCGAATGACCTGCATTATCCGATGAGCGACTCCGAGAATTCCTACCGCAGCTGGATGTGCGTGGTGTGCGGCTTCATCTACCACGAAGCCGAGGGGTTGCCGGAAGAAGGCATCGCGCCCGGGACCCGCTGGGACGACATCCCGGAGACCTGGACCTGCCCGGACTGCGGCGTGACCAAGGACGACTTCGAGATGATGGAGATCTGACCATGGCCTGCCCCGCCGGTGGCGGGGGCGTGGCCGCGGTTCAGTGCAGCACGGCGCGGTGGCCGGCCGCGTCCACCAGCCGCTCGCGGATGGTGTCGGCATCGGAGGCCTCCGGCGCCATCTTCAGGTAGCGGGCGAGGTCCTCGCGGGCACCGGGAAGATAGTCCAGTGCCAGGTACGCCAGGCCACGGTCCCGCATCGCATCGGCCTCGTCGGGCATCAGCCGCAGCACCCGGTCGGCGCTGCGCGCGGCGCGGTCCCACTGGCCGGCCTCCGAATACACCCCATAGAGGTTGCGCAGCACGCGCGCCAGGATCGCGCGGTGCGGCGCCGGGGTGAGGATCTGCAGCAGCACCTGGTCATCCGGAGCCTCGCCGCCCAGGTGCGGCCGCGCGCGTTCGCGCAGCTCCTCCACCGCCAGCGGCCGCCCGCCGTTGAACGGATCCATCACCAGCAGCCCGCCATCGACCGGCAGCCGGACCAGGAAGTGACCGGGGAACGACACGCCGTCCAGCGGGATGTCGAGCCGGCGCGCCACCTCCATCTGCACCATGGCCAGCGAGATCGGGTTGCCGAGCCGCCGCTCCAGTACCTCGTTCAGGTAGCTGTTGCGGGGATCGTAATAGGCGTCGTGGTTGCCGCTGTAGCCCAGTTCGTCGAACAGGTGGCGGTTGATGGCCGCCATCTTCAGCGCGGTGGAGCCGATCGCGCGGACCTCGGTGCGCAGGTGGTCGGCATGGGCCTGCACCTGCGCATTGCACGCGGCCGCATCCAGTCCGGGGTATTCGTCGGCGGCGATCAGCAACGCAGTGGGCAGCAGTGGCAGGGTGTCGTCATCGACGCCTGCCAGCGTGTTCCAGTCGGGAAGTTGGATGTCCGGATTCCCCATGCGCCAAGACTGCGGTCGGCCGCGGCCACAAATCAAGCCCGCGCACGCCAGCGCGGGGCTGGCGCGCGCCACGGTTCAGTCGGCGGCAGGGATGCCCGGTCCGAAGCGCAGCTGGGCCCCGTCCTCCAGCCCCATCCGCCGGGCCTGCCCGGCGTTGAGCTCCAGCACGTACAGGGCCGGCGCCCGGCTCGGGTAGGCCGGGCAGCCGCGGCCGCTCCAGCACGGCTGCACGTCGCGCTGCTGCGACACCAGCCGGCGGTCCCGGTCGAAATACAGGATGTCCAGCGGGATGCGGGTGTTCTTCATCCAGTACGCCTGCGGCTCCTGCCGGTCGTGGATGAACAGCATGCCGTGGCCGTCCTCGAGCCGGTCGCGGAACATCAGGCCCAGCGCGCGCGACGGGTCGTCGGCCGCGATCTCCACCTGGAAGCGCTCGCCGCCAAGCTCCACCCAGCGATCGTCCCCGCTGGCCCAGGCGCAGCCGCTGAGCAGCAGGAGGGACCACAGTGCCAGGCGGCCGGGGAGACGGGACATGTGAGCACCGATGCGGGACCAGTACCCCCACCTTCGGGCAAATCCGGCGCGCCGGTCAAGGCCGCGCCCAGGCCACCTCAGAGCACCCGTGGCGGCTCCCCGCCGACAATCACCACGTCGGCCCGGCGCCGCGCGAACAGGCCGACGCTGACCACGCCGGGAATCTGGTTGAGTTCGGTTTCCATCGCCACCGGGTCGGTGATCGACAGGTGGTGCACGTCCAGGATCCAGTTGCCGTTGTCGGTGACCACGCCGTCGCGCCACACCGGCTGGCCGCCGGTCAGGGCCAGGATGCGGCGGGCGACCAGGCTGCGCGCCATCGGGATCACCTCCACCGGCAGCGGGAAGCGGCCCAGTACCGGCACCTGCTTGGCCGGGTCGACGATGCAGACGAAGGTCTCGCTGGCCTCGGCGATGATCTTCTCGCGGGTCAGCGCGGCACCACCGCCCTTGATCAGGCACTTGCCCGGGTCGCATTCGTCGGCGCCGTCCACGTACAGCTTCAGCGGGCCGGCGGCGTTGGCGTCCAGCACCTCGATGCCCAGCGCCTGCAGCCGCGCGGTGCTCTGCTCGGAGCTGGAGACGGCGCCGGCGATGCGGTCGCGGATGCGTCCCAGCGCGTCGATGAAGTAGGCCACCGTCGAGCCGGTGCCGACGCCGACGATCATGCCGTCCTGGACGTACTCGATGGCCTTCTCGCCGGCCAGGCGCTTTGCTTCGGACATGGTGGGTGCTCGGATCGGAATCGGGAGCGTGGCGTTCCACGCGCAGGCGAAGAGCCGGCCGGCGTGGATGCCAGGCCGGGTGGGGCGTCAGGTCATTCCAGCGACAGCAGCAGTTTCCACTGCGCGGCGGTGACCGGGAACACCGACAACCGGCTGCCACGGGCGGTCAGCGGGAACCCCTCGCCCAGCTCGTCGGCGTGCTGCCGGATCTCGTCCAGCGCGATCGTGCGTGCAAGCTTGCGCTCGAACGTCACGTCGACCAGGAACCAGCGCGGCTGCTCGCGGGTGGCCTTCGGGTCGTGGTAGTCGGACTTCGGGTCGAACTGGGTGTGGTCCGGATACGCCTCGCTGGCCACCCGGGCGATGCCCACGATCCCGGGCACCTTGGTGTTGGAGTGGTAGAACAGCACGCCGTCGCCCACCTTCATCCCGTCGCGCATGAAGTTGCGCGCCTGGTAGTTGCGCACCCCGTTCCACGGCTCGGTGCCGACGCGCTGCAGGTCGTCGATGGAGAAGGCGTCCGGTTCGGACTTCATCAGCCAGTAGCGCTTTCGGGCGGTCATGCCGGGTCGGTCTCGTGGTGGGGCGCGCTGGCGCCGGGGCGCAGCAGGGTCCGGGTTCCGGTGCAGACCGCGTCGGGGACCACGTCCCACTCCGCGCCGTCCAGCGCGTCCACCTGCTGCACGTCGAAGCCCGCGCCGACCAGCCAGGGCGGTGCCGCGCGGTCGCGACGGAACGCGAGACTGCGATCATACCAGCCGCCTCCCATGCCCAGCCGCTGGCATCGCTCGTCGAAACCCACCAGCGGCATCACCACCAGGGCCATCGCCTCCGGCGCCAGGGCCGAGGTCGGCTCGACGTCCGGCTCGGGAATCCCGAAGCGGTTGGTCACCAGCGGATCGCCCGACCGCCACGGCGCGAAGCGCAGCCGGTCGCCATCCAGCACCGGCAGGCACCAGCGCAGTCCCGCCGGCAGCTGCAGCTGCAGCACGTGCAGGCCGATCTCCCCGTCCATCGCCCAGTAGCCGGCGACGTATCCCTCGCGCGGGAGGAAGGGCAGGGCCAGGATGTGGCCGGCCAGGGCCTGGGCGGCGTTGATCCGGGTCGCCGGCGGCAGCGCCCGGCGGCGTTCACGCAGGGCCTGGCGCAGGGCGGAGCGGTCCTGGGGCATGGGCATCGGCTTCCGGGCGGCGCTGCATGATGGACGCCGCCGGCGGCCGCGCCAAGCCCGCCGGGCGCACAAAAAACGACGCCTCCCTGCGGAGGCGTCGTCGGAAGAATGGTTCTCCACCATGCCGATGCGGCGAAACGACCTTGAACCCGAGGTTCAAGTGGGAACGGTCGGAAACCATCGGGCTTCCCGCTACATGGCGGACATGCACACCCGGCGTCGTCGCATCCCCGGTGTCGTTCTTAAGGGACAAGGCGAATGTTTTGCCAGCTGTCGAACACGGCAGAGAACGCATGGGGATTATAGCCCCGTAGTGCGGGCTGCCTAGTCCACGCGAAGTGATGGCGAGCCACGCCGGAAATGCATCGTTCAGCCGCGCCTGGCGCGGGCAGGGTGCCGCGCATTCAGTCCCGTGGACGTTCGCCGGCCGGGCCGAGCAGGTCGTCGAGCCGGCGGTCCAGACCATCGAGCACGCGGTTGAGCTCGCGCTCGCGCGCATCGCGTTCCTCGCGCGCCTGCTGCAGTTCATGGGCCAGGTTCAGCGCGGCCAGCACCGCCAACCGGTCGAGCGAGACCATGCGGTTGCTGCCGCGGATCTCGCGCATGCGCGAGTCCAGCAGGCGTGCGGCCGCCTGCAGGCTGGCGCGCTCGTCGGCCGCCACGCCCACGGTGTACTCGCGATCCAGGATGCGTACTTCGACCGGCTCGGTGCTCACGTGTGCTGCTCCAGCGACCGCAGCCGCGCGATCATCGCTTCCACCCGCGAGCGCGCCTGCTCGTTCTTCAGCAGCAGCTGGGCGCGCTCGCCGATCAGTTGTTCCTGCTGCAGGCGCAGGCTGCGGTTCTCCTCCGACAGCCGCTGGCAGCGGTCGGCCAGCGTCTCGATCCGCGCGGCGAGGGCGCGAAGGCGGGCGTTGGCATCGGTCGCAGGGTCCATGGCGGCCACGATAGGCAGCGCCGTGCGCACCGGTCAAGGGCGCGTGGAGGCGGCCCGCCCGGGCCCGGCCGGACCATCCCCGGCGGCCCGGTGCGAAGCGGTCCGCCAGCGCCGGATTGATACACTGGCGTGCCCTGCACGGACCCACCTGCCCATGTCGCAACTGCCTGTTCCCGAAGAGGTCGCCGCCGCCAGCCGCGAGCTCGGCCTGGCCGCTTCCGCCGCCGAACTCCACGGTGCCCTGTGCGGCTGGCTGGCGGGCGGCGGGGGCGATGTGCCCGACTGGACCGCGCGGGTGATGGCCGACCCCTCCCTGGCCGCGCCATCCCCGGGCAGCGCCCTGGACCGGTTGCGCACCGCCACCGCCGCCCAGCTGGAGGACGGCGAATTCGCGTTCCAGCTGCTGCTGGTGGACGGGGAGGCCGGCGTGCGCGAGCGTGCCCAGGCCCTGTTCGACTGGTGCCGGGGCTTCCTCGGGGCCTTCGGGCTGGCGGCCGGGGCCAGTCCGCCGTTGTCGGAGGAGAGCAGCGAGGCGCTGCAGGACCTGGCGCGGCTGGCCGGTGCGCGGGTCGAGGACATCGACGAGGACGAGGAAGACGAGGACTCGCTGTCCGAGCTGGAGGAGTTCGTGCGGGTGGCGACCCTGCTGATGCACGGCGACTGCGTGCTGGGCCCGCGCCACCGCCGCCGCCTGAACTGATGCGCGCGCTGACCGGCATCCCCGCGGCGGAGTTCGCGCGCCGGCGCCGCCAGCTGATGCGCATGGCCGGCGACGACGCCATCCTGGTGCTGCCGTCCGCGCCGCAGCGCGTGCGCAGCCACGACACCCACTATCCGTACCGCCAGGATTCGGACTTCTGGTACCTGGGCGGCTTCCCGGAGCCGGAGTCGGTGCTGGTGCTGGTGCCCGGTCGCGCGCATGGCGAGGTGCTGCTGTTCTGCCGCGAGCGCGATCCGGAGCGGGAGGCCTGGGACGGGCCGCGCTTCGGCCAGGAGGGCGCGGTGGAGGTGTTCGGCATGGACGACGCCTATCCGTTCGAGGACATGGACGAGATCCTCCCCGGCCTGCTCGAGGGCCGCTCGCGCGTCTACTACCATTTCGGGCGCGATGCAGAGTTCGACCTGAAGCTGATCGGCTGGGTCAACCGGGTGCGTGCCCAGGTGCGGCACGGCGCGCAGCCGCCGCACGAGTTCCTGGAGCTGGGCCACCTGCTGCACGAGCAGCGGCTGTTCAAGTCGCGCGAGGAGCTGAAGCTGATGCAGGCGGCCGCCGACATCAGCGTCCGTGCGCACCAGGCGGCGATGCGCGTCGTGCGTCCGGGGATCCACGAGTACGAGCTGCAGGCGGAGCTGGAGTGCGTGTTCCGCGCCGCCGATGCCTGCCCGGCCTACGCCAGCATCGTCGGCGCCGGCGCCAACGGCTGCGTGCTCCATTACGTGGCCAACAATGCGCGGGTGCGCGATGGCGACCTGGTGCTGGTCGACGCCGGGGCCGAGTACCGCAACTATGCGGCCGACATCACCCGCACCTTCCCCGCCAACGGCCGGTTCTCAAAGGAGCAGCGGGCGCTGCACGACCTGGTCGGGCAGGCGCAGGCCGCGGCGCTGGCGCAGGCACGGCCCGGCAACCCCTGGTCGGCGCTGCACGAAGCGGCGGTGGAAACCCTGACCGAAGGGCTGCTGCAGCTGGGCCTGCTCAAGGGCACGCTGGCGAAGAACATCGCCGGTGAGCACTACAAGCGTTTCTACATGCACAAGAGCGGCCACTGGCTGGGCCTGGACGTGCACGACGTGGGCGACTACCGGATCGATGGGGAACCACGGCTGCTGGAGCCGGGCATGGTCCTGACCATCGAGCCGGGCCTGTACGTCAGCCCCGGCGATACGTCCGTGCCCGCGCGCTGGCGTGGCATCGGCATCCGTACCGAGGACGATGTGGCTATCACCGATGACGGGCATCGTGTCCTGACCGCGGGCCTGGCGCGTTCGGCGGAGGAGATCGAGGCGTTCATGGCCGACCGCTAGCCGGGTGGCGGTCGGCAACAGCAACAGCAACAGCAACAGCGCAGGCGTGGTCGGCTTCGGAGGGAGCCGCGACGCAGCGGGTGCGCCCTGGCCGCTCGGGCGCACATCCCTGTGCGAACCTCGCTATCGCGGCACATCCATGTGCCGCTGCCCGGGCACACCCGCTGCATCGCGTCTTCGGGTGCTTTGAGGATGCGGCTTCGTTCGGGATATACCTCGTCAGTCCGTGTGGCCTCCGCGTTCGGATGGCGGCCTGGATATCGGTGGTCGCACTCTGGGGGCCACGGCCACGTCAACCGGACAGAGGACCGCTGAGGCCTGTCAGGGTCGAAGCCGTGCGCATCCCGATGACCAGGG
>JBQGEI010000055.1:0-12267 GCA_052039535.1 Pseudoxanthomonas sp. | reverse complement strand
TGCGGGGCCGCCTGGCCCTGGCGGGGGAAGCGGATGCGGCCACGCAGGTCCAGGCCATTGCGATAGGCGAACTCGCCCAGGCCGTTCAGATACACCTGCTCGAGCAGGCCGGCTGTGGCCTCGTCGATCGTGTAGCCGTCGATGCTGATGCGCGGCGGCACCGCGGCCTTGTAGTAGCTCACGCCGGCGACCAGGTGCAGCAGGCGCACGGCCTGCTCGACCGCGGCGGCGCGGGTCGCATCCAGGGTGAACGGCGCGCCGGGGATGGTGACGGTCTCCACCAGCTCCGGGCCGTCGTCGAAGGCGTAGGCCAGTTCGGCCACGCCGGTGGCCGGGTCGAAGTGGCAGCGGACGAAACGGAAAGCGCGGATGGAATCGCGGTCGAAGGCAGTCATGCAGGTTCCAGGATGAAGCATGCCCGCCGGCGCAGGCCGCGGCGGCAGGGCAGGACGTCGGGGGCGGCGCCGGAGCGTGCCACGGAAGCCGCCAGCGTAGCGCCAAGCGCGGCCGAAGGCAGCCTCCGACTCGTGCCGCCGGGGCGGGCGGCACGCAGGCCACCGGCCGGGCGGGACCTGGCCTCAGGCCGGGTCCCCATCGATCACGTCCTCGTCCGGCAGCTCGCGCAGGTTGTAGCGGCTGGCCATCGAGTAGCCATAGGCACCGGCGTCGGCCACCAGCATCACGTCGCCCGGCGCGGTGTCGCGGGGCAGCCGGCGGCGCCTGCCGAACAGGTCGCTGGACTCGCAGATCGGGCCGACCACGTCGAACTGGCCGTCCGCCGGGGCATCGATGCGCTGCAGGTTGGCGATGTCATGCCAGGCGTCGTACAGCGCCGGGCGCACCAGCGTGTTCATGCCCGCATCCAGCCCGACCCGCACCACGCCGTCCTTCTCCACCACCTGGGTGGCGCGGGCCAGCAGCACGCCGGCCTCGGCGACCAGGAACCGGCCCGGCTCGATCACCAGGCCGAACGCCGGATGCAGCGCGCGTACCTCGGCCAGGCCCGCCGCCCAGGCTTCCAGGTCGAACGGCTCGTCCTCGGCCGCATACGGGATCGGCAGGCCACCACCGATGTCCAGCGTGGCAACGGTCCCGATGCGGCGCGCGAACCCGGCCAGCTCGTCGCACATCAGCCGCCAGTGGTCCATCGTCTCCACGCCGCTGCCCAGGTGGGCGTGCAGGCCGGTGATGACCGCGCCGATCGTGCGCGCCTGGGCGGCGAACTCGTCCACCCGCTGGGCGGACAGGCCGAACTTGGCCTCCTTGCCGCCGGTGTTGACCTTCTGGTGGTGGCCATCGCCATGGCCCAGGTCGATGCGCAGCCACAGCGGGCGGCCGCGGAACGTCTCTGGCCAGGTGCGCAGCAGCTCGACGTTGTCCACGGTCACGGTCACGCCCATGTCCAGCGCCTGGCGGTACTCGTCGATCGGCGCGAAGCTCGGGGTGAACAGCACCTGCGCCGGATCCATGTCCGGCACCGATGCGAACACGTGGCGCAGCTCGCCCAGCGAGACGCACTCCAGGCCGAAGCCCTCCTCCACCAGCACGCGCAGGATCGCCGGGTGCGGATTGGCCTTGATCGCGAAGTAGCGCCGGTCCACCGCCGCCACCGCCTTCAGCTGCCGCGCGCGCTCGCGCACGGTCGCCAGGTGGTAGACGTAGCGCGGCGTGCCTGCCTGCGCCAGCTGCAGCAGGCGCGGGCGCTCCAGCGTCCACCACGGCTGCGGGCGCGGCCGCACGGCGCCGTTGATCTCGCGCCAGCGCGGTCCGAACACCTCGGTCTCCTGCACCGGCATGGCGCCGCTGTCGATCAGTGCCGCGTGCAGCTGCGGCAGCAGGCCGTCGGCGTCCGCCTCGTCGATGACGAAGGTGAGGTTGAGGTCGTTGGAGGACTGCGAAATCATGTGCACGCGCTCGTGCACGAAGCTGGAGAACACCTCCGACAGCTGGTGCAGCAGCGAACGCATGCCACGGCCGACCAGGGTGATCGCCGCGCACGGCACGATCACCTTGACCCGGCCGATCCTGTCCAGGTCCTCGGCCAGGGCCGACAGCACGTTGTCGTTGAGCAGGTTCTCGCTCGGATCCAGCGACACGGTGACGTTGGTCTGCGAGGTGCCGATCAGGTCCACCGACAGGCCGTGCTTGCGGAACAGCTCGAACACGTCGGCCAGGTAGCCGACCTGCTGCCACATGCCGATGTCCTCCACCGACACCAGCACCACGCCGTTGCGCCGGCTGATCGCCTTGACCCCGGCGACCGTGGCCGCGCTGCGGTCGATCCGGGTGCCCGGCAGGTCCGGGCGCTCGGTGTCGAGGATCGCCATCGGCACGCCGGAGTCGCGGCAGGGCTTGATCGAGCGCGGATGCAGCACCTTGGCGCCGGTGGTGGTGATTTCCTGCGCCTCGGCATAGCCGAGCCGGCTGAGCAGGCGCGCGTCCGGCACCTCGCGCGGATTGGCGCTGAACATGCCGGGCACGTCGGTCCAGATCTCCACCCGGCTGGCGCCCAGCAGCGCGCCGAAGTAGGCGGCCGAGGTGTCCGAGCCGCCACGGCCCAGGACCGCGGTGCCACCGTCCTGGTGGCGGGCGATGAAGCCCTGGGTGATCAGCATCCGGGTGGGCTGCCGCGCGAAACGTTCGCGCCAGGCCGCATCGGCCTGCCAGTGGCAGTTGACCGACAGCCGCCGCGCCCACTCGCTCTGGCTGGCCTGCGGCGGCAGCGCCTGCAGCCAGTCGCGCGCGTCCATCCAGCCGAAATCCAGGCCGGATGCGTGCAGGTAGGCGGCACCGAGGCTGGAGGACAGCAGTTCGCCCTGCGCCAGCACCTCGGCCTGCCAGTCCAGCGGACGGCCCGCCGCGCGCGGATCGGACACCAGCGCCCGCAGCGCGGCCAGGCGCTGGCCCAGCACCGCGTCGGCATCCAGCTCGAGTTCGGCCAGGAATCCGCGGTGGCGTGCATCCAGTGCATCCACGCGCGCGGCGGCGTCGTTGCAGCCGTCGGCGATGGCGGTCAGCTCGTTGGTCACGCCCGACAGCGCCGACACCACCACCAGCACGCGGCCGCCGGTGGCCTCGGCCCGCTGTTTGGCCAGTTTGCCGATCGTGTCCCAGCGATGGCGACGGGACACCGAGGTGCCACCGAACTTGAGGACGATCCAGCCGCCGGAAGCGGCGTCTTGCGCGGGCAAAGCTGCGGACATTGACGTGTCTTGGGGACCACCCGACCACCGGGCATGAACCGCCGATTCTAAGCGCTTTTTCCGCCGCGACCGGGTGCGATGCAGCCATCGCGTGCAGGTGGCGCGCGCCTGCCGCGAGGGTCACACCGGCAACCATTGGTGCGCCAGCGGCCACCGGATACCGCCACCCTCGCGCTGGCGCCCGGCAGCGCCTAACCTGCGGTCCCGCACCGGCCCCGCGAGTGCCCCATGACGACCCGCCGCTTCCTCCAGCTCGACGTGTTCGCGCCAGCGCCCGGTGCCGGCAACCCGCTGGCGGTGATGCTCGACGCCGACGGCCTGGACGCGGCACGGATGCAGGCCTTCGCCGCCTGGACCAACCTGTCCGAGACCATCTTCTTCCTGCCGCCGTCCACGGGCGGCGCCGACTACCGCATCCGGATCTTCACCCCGCGCATGGAGTTGCCGTTCGCCGGCCATCCCAGCGTGGGCGCGGCGTGGGCGGCGGTGGAGGCCGGCCTGGCGGTGCCGCGCGGCGGCCGCCTGGTCCAGCAGTGCGCGGCCGGCTTGCTGCCGGTGCGCGTCGAACCGGTCCAGGGCCGGCTGCAGCCCTCGGTCCGCAGCCCGCATGCGCGGGTGCGCGATGAGCCGGCGCCGGACTGGCTGCTGGCCGGCGAGGTGTTCGGCGCGCGCCGCGGGCCGCTGCAACCGGCGTTGTGGAACAACGGTCCGGACTGGTGGCTGCTGGAGCTGGCCGACGCCGCGGCGGTGCGCGGCTGGCGGCCGGACATGGGCGCGATCGCCGCGCTGCCGGGCAACGGCAAGCTGGCCGTGTTCGCCGCCGGCGACGACGGCGCCGACCTGGTGGTGCGCGGTTTCGCGCCGGGCGTGGGCATCGCCGAGGATCCGGCCACCGGTAGCGTCAACGCCTCGATCGCCGCCGCCCTGCACCGCGCAGGCCGGCTGCCCGGCCACGCCGGCCGCTACCTGGCCAGCCAGGGCCGCGAGATCGGGCGCGATGCCCGCCTGCAGCTGGCGGTGGACGCCGAGGGCGAGGTCTGGGTCGGCGGGCCGGTGCATGCGGTGATCCGTGGCACGGTGGACTGGTAATCTCGGCCGCCCCGCCCCCGAGGATCCCCCGCATGGCCCTGCGCCCGTTCGTCCAGGTGGACGTGTTCGCCGACCGGCCAGGCGCCGGCAACCCGCTGGCGGTGGTGCCCGACGCCACCGGCCTGGATGATGCCGCGATGCAGGCCATCGCCCGCTGGACCCGGTTGCCGGAGACCACCTTCGTGTTCCCCCCGACCCGGCCCGGCGCCAGCTACGCGATCCGCATGTTCAGCCCGGCGCGCGAGGTGCCGTTCGCCGGCCATCCCAGCGTCGGCACCGCGCACGTGGTGCTGGAGGCCGGCCTTGCCGCGCCGGACCCGGCGGGCCTGCTGTGGCAGGAAGGCGTGGCCGGCGTGCTGCCGCTGCGGGTGGAGGTCGCCGACGGCGTACGCCGGATCTCGATCCGCACCCCGCGTGCGAGCCTGGTCGAGACGGCCGACGCGCGCGGTGCGCGCATGGCCGAGGCGCTGGACTGGCTGCCCACCGGGCAGCTGCCCCCGGCGCTGATGGATGGGGGGCGCCGCTGGTGGGTGGCCGCGGCGCGCGACGAGGCGAGCCTGCGCAACGCGCGCCCGGACTGGGATGCGATCGCCGGGCTGGCCCGTGCCACCGGGAGCATGGGCGTGCTGGCCTTCGCCCGCTGCGGCGGCGCGGACTACCAGATCGCCGCGCGCGCCTTCGTCGGCGGGCCGGCGATCTTCGAGGACGCGGCCTCCGGCGCGGCCAACGCCACCCTCGCCGCGTGGCTGGCGCTGCGCGACGCCCTGCCCGGGCGCGGCGGCCGCTACCGCGTCAGCCAGGGACGCGAGGTCGGCTACGACGCACGGCTGGACATGCACGTGGACGAGGACGGCGAAGTCTGGTCCGGTGGCCGGGTGGTCAGCGTGGTACGCGGGCAGATCGACTGGCCGCAGCCCTGAACGCATACGGCGGCCCGTGGGCCGCCGTCTCAACCACCGCACCGGTCGCATCCGCGGCTCGCCCGCACCCGGCGGGACGGCCGCCGGTGCCGCTCAGGCCTGGCGCACCAGCCACAGTGCCGCCACCCCGCACACCAGCACGCCTAGGCCGAGGCGGCGCAACAGGCCGTCCGGACGTTGCAGCAGCTGCTCCATCGCCTGCCGCCACGTGCGCGGGGCGGTGAACAGGAACAGCCCCTCCAGCACTGCCACCAGGCACAGTGCCGACAGCAGTTCGGACATCAACGATCGCTCTTGAGGTACTGCAGGAACGGATCGTCCTGGTCGAGCACGACCACGCCCTGGCCGTCGGCGAAGGAGCGGCGGTAGGCCTCCAGGCTGCGGTAGAACGAGTAGAACGCCGGATCGGCGGAGGCGCCCTGGGCGTACAGGCGCGCGGCCTCGGCATCGCCTTCGCCGCGCAGGCGCTGGGCGTCACGCTCGGCCTCGGCCACGATCACCGCCTGGTCGCGGTCGGCCTGGGCGCGCACCGTGCGCGCCTGCTCCTCGCCTTCGGCGCGCAGCGCGCTGGCCACCTGCTTGCGCTCGGCGCGCATGCGGTCGTAGACCTGGGTGATGACGTCGCTGTCGGTCGGCAGGTCGATCTGCTTGAGGCGGATGTCGACGATCCGCATGCCCAGGGTCGCGGCGCCACGGTTGATGCCTTCCAGCTGCTTGGCGATCACCTCGCTGCGGTCGCCGGACACCAGCTGGGTCAGGGTGCGGGCGTTGATCTCGTTGCGCAGCGAATCCTTGATGATCGGCGCCAGGCGGTCGGCCGCCGAGCTCTCGATGCCGCCGGTGGCGCGATAGAACGAGCGCACGTCGTCGATGTAGCCGATGGCCACGAAGTCCACCGACACGTCCTTGCGCTCGGAAGTCAGGTAACGCTCGGGCGAGAAGTCGATCAGGCTGAAGCGGCGGTCGAACACGCGCGCCGTTTCCACCAGCGGCCACTTGAAGTGCAGGCCGGGACCGATGTCGGTACGGGCCACGCGGCCGAGGTTGAGCACCAGCCCGACCTGGTCCTCGCGCACCACGTACACCGAGCCCATCAGGCCCAGCAGGCTGGCCACGGCCAGCGCGATCCACAGGGGGTATTTCATCGGCGCACCTCATCGCGTCCGGCACGGCTGCCGTCGCGGGTTCCATCACGAAGGCTCTCGGGGTTGCTCTCGATCACCGGCAGCAGGGCCTCGGCGGACGGCGCCTGCCCGGCCGGCGCCGGCGCGGCGGCCGGCTGCGCCTGCCCGGTGGCGGACGGCATCGGCACGTAGATCAGCTGGCGGCTGTCGCCGCCGACCACCTTGCGGTTGTTGGCCAGCACGTCCTGCACCGTTTCCAGCCACAGGCGCTTGCGGGTCACCTCCGGCGCATTGCGGTACTCGTCGCGCAGCAGGCCGAAGCGGGCCATGTCACCCTCGGCCTGGGCGACCTTGGCTTCCTTGTAGCCCTCGGCCACGGTGCGGCGGCGTGCCGCCTCGCCGCGGGCTTCCGGCACCACGCGTGCGGCGTAGGCACGCGCCTCGCTGATGAGCTGGTCCTTGACCTGCTGGGCGCTGTTGACCTCGTCGAAGGCCGGCTTGACCTCCTCCGGCGGGCGGGCGTCCTGCAGGTTCAGTTCGGTGACCACCAGCCCGGTGCGGTAGGCGTCCAGCGACGCCTGCAGCTGCTCGCTGGCGCTGACCGACAGCGGGCCGCGGGCACCGAGCACGGTGTCCAGGGTGGCCCGGCCGACCTGCTCGCGCACCGCGCTCTGGGCGACCTGCTCCAGCACCCGGTCGGCGTCGCGCGAGCCGAACAGGTACAGCCGCGGGTCGCTGACCCGGTACTGCACGTTCAGCGCCACGTTGACGATGTTCTCGTCGCGGGTCAGCACCGGCACGGTATTGCTGAAGGTCTTGATCTGGGTCGCGTTGACCTTGATCACCCGTTCCAGCGGCCACGGCAGCTTGAGGTTGGGACCGGGCTGCATCACGCGCGAGAACTGGCCGAAGCGCAGCACCACGCCCTGCTGCTGCTCGCCGACGAGCTGGAAGCTGCTGAGCAGGACCAGCAGGGCCACGCCGAGCAGGATCCAGCGGGCGATGCCGCCGCCGTTGCCGCCGGCGAACATTTCGCGCAGCCGGTCCAGACCGCCGCCCAGGCCGTTGCCGCCGCCACTGGGGCGACGCGGGGGCCACGGGTTGCGGCGGTTGTTGTCGGGGGAGTCCCCACCCTTGCCGGGTGTATTCCAGACCATGAACGCTCCGAGATGGTGGGCCCTGCCGGCGGTGGGAGGCCGTGCAGGTCGCTGTTGCGATTCTAGCAAGACGGGAGGGGGCACCCGCCGCGCCGGGATGGCCGGGGGGCATGCCGCCCGGCCGGGTGATCAGGAATCGCCGGATTCCCAGTCCTCGCGCGCCGTCGCCGGCAGCAGGGCCTCCAGCAGGTGGCCCTCCTTGCGCGCGGCCAGGCGCTCGGCCTCGCCGCGCGGCAGGTCCAGCTGCAGCACCCAGCCCTGCTCGTCGGCGTGCTCGGCGCGCACCGCGCCGGCCTCGTGCAGCTGCGCGCGCAGGCGCCCGGCAGCGGCCGGCAGCCGCAGCTCGCCGGTCACCCGGCCCAGGTCCAGCCGCCGGGCCAGGGCCGCGTGCAGCAGGTCCAGGCCCACGCCATCACGCGCCGACAGCCACACCCGCTCGCGATGGCCGGGCTCGTCGGCAGTGGCGGCGGCATGGTCGTGGCGCGGCCCGGCGCCATCGATCCGGTCGATCTTGTTGAACACCAGCAGTTGCGGCAGGTCGCCGGCACCGACTTCGGCCAGCACCGCGTCCACCTGGGCGATGCGGTCCTCGCGCAGCGGATCGGCGGCATCGACCACGTGCAGCAGCAGGTCGGCCTCGCGCGCCTCGGAGAGGGTCGAACGGAACGCCGCCACCAGTTCATGCGGCAGGTCGCGGACGAAACCCACGGTGTCGGCCAGCACCACGCTGCCGCCGGGCAGCGCCACGCGCCGCACCGTCGGGTCCAGGGTGGCGAACAGCTGGTCGGCCGCGTAGGCCTCCGCGCCGGTCAGGGCGTTGAACAGGGTCGACTTGCCGGCGTTGGTGTAGCCGACCAGCGCCACCCGTGGCAGCTCGCTGCGCACCCGGGCGCGGCGCATCTGCGCATGCTGCACCTCGACCTTCTCCAGCCGCTTCTGCAGCTGTTCCAGCCGCTTCTGCAGCAGGCGGCGGTCGGTTTCCAGCTGGGTCTCGCCGGGGCCGCGCAGGCCGATCGCACCACCGCGCTGGCGTTCCAGGTGGGTCCAGCCGCGGACCAGGCGCGTGGCCATGTGCCGCAGCTGGGCCAGCTCGACCTGCAGCTTGCCCTCGTGGCTGCGGGCACGCTGGGCGAAGATGTCCAGGATCAGGCCGGTGCGGTCCACCACCCGGCGCTGCAGCGCGCGCTCGAGGTTGCGCTCCTGCACCGGGCTGAGCGGATGGTTGACCAGGATCAGGTCGGCGCCGGTGGCCTCGGCCGCGGCCTTGACCTCTTCCAGCTTGCCGCTGCCGATCAGGGTGGCGGGACTGGGCCGGTCGATGCGCGCGGTCAGCGTGGCCGCCACCGTCGCCCCGGCCGACCTCGCCAGGTCGGCGAACTCCTCCAGCACGTCCTCGGCGGGCGCCCCGCCGGCGTGCGGCTGGATCAGCAATGCGTTTTCACCCTTCCGGGATCGTTCGAACAATCAGGACTCCCGGGCGCTCATGCGCCCTCGTCGCCGTCCTCTCCACCGTCGGCCGGCTGCTGCACGTATCCGCCGCCGGGGCCAACCCGGACATTGCGCGACGGAACCACGGTGGAAATGGCGTGCTTGTAGACCATCTGGCTCACGGTGCTGCGCAACAGCACCACGAACTGGTCGAAGGATTCGATCGTACCCTGCAGCTTGATCCCGTTGACCAGGTAGACCGAGACCGGAACGCGCTCGCGGCGCAAAGCGTTCAGGAACGGGTCCTGCAGTGACTGCCCCTTGGACATGTGGCTCCCCTTCTGCTTGTTCTTGTTGTGGGCTTGGGCGTGATGCCGCGGACCTCCCCGGTCCGAAGGGCATGTTACACAAGCCCGCGCGCAGCGTCCGGCCAGCGCCGGCCGGCGAACAACGCCACCGCCGCGCGGACGCCAACGGCGTCACGCTCCGGATCGAACCAGCGCGCGTCGAGCTCGCCACGCAGCCAGGTCAGCTGGCGCTTGGCCAGCTGCCGGGTGGCGAAGATGCCGCGCTCGCGGAACCCGGCCGCGTCGCCATGCCCGTCCAGGAACTCCCAGGCCTGCCTGTAGCCGACCGCGCGCACCGCCGGCAGGTCCAATGGCGCCGCGTGGGACTGCAGCTGCGGCAATGCACGCAGCCCCCGCACCTCGTCCAGGAATCCCGCGGCCAGCATCGCATCGAAACGCTCGGCGATGCGCTGGTGCAGGCGCTCGCGGCGTTCCGGGGCCAGCACCAGTCGCAGCACCTTCACCGGCAGGCGCGGCGGTGGCGGATCCCGCTGCCAGGCGCTGATCGGCCGGCCGCTGAGCCGGTACACCTCCAGCGCCCGCTGGATCCGCTGCGCGTCGCCCGGGCCGATGCGGGCCCCGGCCTGCGGATCCACCGCCGCCAGCTCGGCGTGGAGCGCGGCCCAGCCACGCGCCGCGGCCTGCGCGGCGATCGCCGCACGCACGTCCGGATCGGCCGGCGGCATCGCCGCCAGCCCGCGCAGCAGGGCCTGGAAGTACAGCCCCGTGCCGCCGGCCAGCACCGCCACCCTGCCCCGGGCGGCGATGTCCATCACCGCCGCACGCGCATCGGTGGCGAACTCGGCCGCCGAATAGGGCTGCCACGGATCGCGCACGTCGATCAGGTGGTGCGGCACGCCACCGCGCTCGGCAGGGCCGGGCTTGGCTGCACCGATGTCCAGGCCGCGGTAGACCAGGGCCGAGTCCACGCTGACGATCTCGCCGCCAAGGCGCTGCGCCAGTTCCACCGCCAGGGCGGTCTTGCCCGACGCGGTCGGGCCCATCACCGCGATCGCCAGCGGCCGGCTGTCCTCGGCCATGCCGACCGCTCAGTCCTCGTCGGGCCAGCGGAGGGCCGGCGCCGGGTCGTGGCGGGGCGCCGGCACCGCCGCCACCGCCTCCCAGACCCGCAAGGCATCGACCGTGGCGGCCACGTCGTGCACGCGCACGATGCGTGCGCCGCGCTGGGCGGCCAGCAGGTGCGCGGCGACCGAACCGGACACGCGCTCGGCCGGGACCTGGCGACCGGTCAGCGCGCCGATGGTGCGCTTGCGCGAGAGCCCGGCCAGCAGCGGTACGCCCAGCGGGGCCAGGGCGTCCAGCCGCGCCAGCAGCTGGAGGTTGTGCGGGTCGTCCTTGCCGAAGCCGAACCCGGGGTCGGCCACCAGGCGCGCGCGCGGGATGCCGGCCAGCTCGGCGGCGAAGATCCGCTCGGCGAGGAACCGGTGCACCTCGGCGACCACATCGTCGTAGCGCGGCGCCTGCTGCATGGAGCGCGGCTCGCCCTGCATGTGCATCAGCACCACCGGCACGCCCAGTTCGGCGGCCGCCTCCAGCGCGCCGTCCTGGCCCAGGGCGCAGATGTCGTTGATCATCCCGGCGCCGGCGGCGACCGCCGCACGCATGACCTCCGGCTTGTAGGTATCGATGCTGACCGGCACGGACGTGCGCGAGGCCAGGCCCTCGACCACCGGCAGCACCCGGCGCAACTCCTCCTCCAGCGGTACCGCCGCCGCACCGGGCCGGGTGGACTCGCCCCCGACATCCAGCAGGTCCGCGCCCTCCTCGACCAGGCGCAGGCCGTGGGCGATGGCCGCGGCGGCCTCGTCATGGGCGCCGCCGTCGGAGAACGAATCCGGGGTGACGTTGACGATGCCCATCACCCGGGTGCGGTCAAGGCGCAGGAGGCGGCCGGCGCAATCCAGCCGTGGCGAGGTGTCGAACATGAGGCTGCCCGCTGCCGCTCAGGGATCGCGGCCGAAGATGGCCGCATCGATCCGTGCCGCGCGGCGACGCGCATACATCCCGAACCCGAAGGCCAGCGCGGCCAGGACCAGGCTCACCCCGACCAGCACCAGCGGCAGCCGGCCCAGCGCGTAGAACAGCGTGGTGACCGTGAGCATGGTCGAGGCGCCGGCGAACGCACCGGCGCCGAGGTTGCGCCACGGATTGCGGACGTAATAGCTCGGCCGGGGCGGCTGCGGCCCGGCCGGGTCACGGCCCTGCGGCCCGGGAAGGTTCCCGGCCATGCCTCAGGTCTGGGTCGCCGGGCCGCCGACCGGCGGCAGCGGACGCGGGTCGTTCTTGTCCCCGCCACCCTTGCCGGACTTGCCCCAGCCCGCCGGCGGCGGCGGGTCGCGGCCTTCCATGATCGCGTCGATCTGCGGCGCGTCGATGGTCTCGTACTGCAGCAGCAGCTGGCTCATCGCGTGCAGTTTGTCGATGTTCTGGGTCAGCAGTTCGCGGGTGCGGCCGTAGGCCTTGTCCAGGATCGAGCGCACGACCTCGTCGATCTTGCGCGCGGTCGCGTCGGAGACGTTCTTGTGCTGGGTGACCGAGCGGCCGAGGAACACCTCGTCCTCTTCCTCGCCGTAGGCGATCGGGCCCATCTCGTCGCTCAGGCCCCACTTGGTGACCATGTTGCGGGCCATTTTGGTCGCCCGCTCGATGTCGTTGGAGGCACCGGTGGTGACCTTGTCCTCGCCGAAGTTCAGCTCCTCGGCCACGCGCCCGCCGTACAGTGAGCACAGCTGGGACTCGATCGCCACGCGGTTCATCGAGTAGCGGTCGCCCTCGGGCAGGTACATGGTCACGCCCAGGGCGCGGCCGGGGGTATTTGTGGTTATTTTGTCGCCGGGGGCGTCCGGGGCCCCGCCCCGCCCGACGATGGCGTGGCCGGCCTCGTGGTAGGCGGTGAGGGTCTTCTCCTCCTCGCTCATGGCCATCGAACGGCGCTCGGCGCCCATCAGGATCTTGTCGCGCGCGCGGTCGAAGTGCTC
>JBQGEI010000054.1:0-5005 GCA_052039535.1 Pseudoxanthomonas sp. | reverse complement strand
GTGGAAGGCGAGCATCGCCTCCACGTGCACGCGCATGGATTTCTTCGCCGCGTCACGCACCGCGTCCGGATCGGAGGTCTGCAGGGCCAGCCACTGCTCCACGCTCCAGCCGATGGGGAGGTAGCCGTGTACCGGGTCGTGGGCGCTGGTCTGGTCGGTGACGCAGTCCGGGCGCACGCCGCGGCGCACCAGCTCCGGCAGCACCTCGGCGGCGTTGCCCAGCAGCGCGATCGACTTCGCCTCGCCGGCGGCGGTGTATTTCGCGATGCGGGCCAGGGCGTCGTCCAGGTCGGCGGCCTGCTCGTCCACGTAGCGGGTGCGCAGGCGGAAATCGATCCGGCTCTGCTGGCATTCGATGGTCAGCGAACACGCCCCGGCCAGCGAGGCGGCCAGCGGCTGCGCGCCGCCCATGCCGCCCAGGCCGGCGGTGAGGATCCACCTCCCGGTGAGGTCGCCGCCGTAGTGCTGGCGGCCCATCTCCACGAAGGTCTCGTAGGTGCCCTGCACGATGCCCTGCGAGCCGATGTAGATCCACGAGCCGGCGGTCATCTGGCCGTACATGGCCAGGCCCTTGCGGTCCAGTTCGTTGAAGTGCTCCCAGGTGGCCCAGTGCGGCACCAGGTTGGAGTTGGCGATCAGCACCCGCGGCGCGTCGGGATGGCTGGGGAACACGCCCACCGGCTTGCCGGACTGCACCAGCAGGGTCTGGTCGTCGCGCAGGTCCTTCAGGGTCGCCAGGATCGCGTCGAAGCTGGCCCAGTCGCGCGCGGCACGGCCGATGCCGCCGTACACCACCAGGTCCTCCGGGCGCTCGGCCACCTCCGGGTCGAGGTTGTTCTGCAGCATCCGGTAGGCGGCTTCGGTCAGCCAGCTGCGGCAGCTGAGCTGGCTGCCGCGCGGGGCGCGGATCACGCGAGAGGGGTCGTGCCGGGGGTCGTGGGGGGGATCGTGACGCAGGTCGGGCATGCCGGTCGGCCTCGGGAAGAAGTGCCGGCATTATCGCAGCGCGATGGCGCGCACCTCTTGTGCAGCGCGGGGCACCAGGGCGTGCGCCCCGCCAGTGGCGCGCGCCGGGGTTCAACGTCCGTCGCGGCGGCGTGCCTCCTCGCGAAGCTGCTGGTGGCGCTCGGCGGCCTCGCGCTCACGCTCGATCTGCTCGCGCGCGCGCTCGTGGGCCAGGCGCCGGGCCTCGAAATCCTGGCGGTAGCGTTCGCGCTGCTCGGGACTGGCGGCGTGGTCCATGCGCCGCTCGGTGCGCTCGCGATCGGCGTCCATGCGCCGGCGGTTCTCGTCCAGCGCCACGCGGTGGCGGTCGGCGTTGGCGCGGCGCACGGCCTGGTCCTGGCGCTGGCGCGCGGCCTCGGCCTGCTCGCGCGAGCGCTCCCAGGTCTGTGCAGGCGCCGGCTGGCCGGACGAGGGCGGCTGGCTGTAGCGGTTGGGCGACACCGACTGGGCGTGGGCCAGTGGCGCGACGGCCGCCAGCAGCAGGGCCAGCGGGAGGATCCGGACAGGTCGCATCGGGTTCATGGCGCTTTCCACAACGGGCATGGCCCGGTTATAGCGCCGCCGGTCCCAATGCCAGCCCAATGCCGGCCACCGCCTTCAGCCGGCGGTCGGTCGAGGCCCGGCAGCGGCGCGCGCTGGCGGCCTCACGGCATCCGGTAGACCACGCCGTTGGCCGAGGCGCAGGCGCGCAGGCCCGTGTCCTTGCGCTTGAGGCGGGTGCCGGTGTTCTGCAGGCAGTTGTCCTTGTCCGAGGCGTCCGGCTTGGACTCGATGAACACCGCGGTCAGGTGGAACGAAGGGCGGTCCTGGGGGCCGGCCGCAGCCAGGCGGCTGCGACGCGGCGTGGCGGCCGCCTCGCGCGCACCGGCGGCCGGTGCTTCGGCGCGCGCGGGCTGCGCCAGCGGATCCGGCGGGGACTTGCCCGCCGAAAGGCCGCCCTGGGTGGCGAAGGCCAGCAGGGGTCCACTCATCAGTACGTACAGCGCGCGGGTGTGCATGGCGGGCTCCTGGGGCGGTCGGGTTCGAGCATCCTCGCGGCCGCCGGCCGGGTCAAGCGCGGCCGGCGGGTGGCGAACTGCAACACGGCTCTGCCAAGCTGGCACCCCCGTTCGCTGACGTGTTCATGATGTCGCCGCTGTTTCGCCGTATCGCCCTGCTGTTGCTGTTGCCGTGCCTGGCCGCGTGTACCGCCGGTGCCACCCGCCCCACTCCCGCCCCTGCACCCACTGCCGCGCCGCCGCTGCTGCTGGTGTCCATTGACGGGCTGCGCGCCGATGCGCTGGGCCGTGGCGATACGCCGGTGCTGGACCGGCTGGCGCGCCAGGGCGTGCAGGCCGAATGGATGCAGCCGTCCTACCCGGTGCTCACCTTCCCCAACCACTACACCCTGGTGACCGGGCTGCGTCCGGACCGCCACGGCGTGGTCCACAACTCGATGAAGGACACCGGACTGGGGCAGTTCCGGGTGGCGGACGCGCAGGCGGCGCGGGTGGCGGGCTGGTGGCAGGCCGAACCGCTGTGGACCAGCGCCGAGCGCGCCGGCATCCCCACCGCCGTGTGGGCCTGGCCCGGGGCCACGGCCGTGCGCGACGGCGTGCGGCCCCGCTACCTGCAGGCGTTCGATGCCGGCATCCCGCTGCAGGCACGGGTCGAGCGCATCGCCGGGTGGATGCTGGCACCCGAAGGCCCCCGCCCCCGGCTGGCGGCGGTGTACCTGGAGCAGGTGGACGGCGCCGGCCATGACAACGGCCCGCACGCGCCGGCCACCCGCGCCGCGATCCGCACGGTGGACGCCGCGATCGGCCAGCTGCTGTCGCGCCTGCAGGCCGCCGGGGTGGAGGCGGACGTGGTGGTGGTCTCCGACCACGGCATGGCCGACACCCCGGCGGACCAGTTCATCGCGGTCGAGGACATCGCGTCGCGCGAGGAGGCCGAGGTGGTCAGCGTCGGCCAGGTGATCGGGCTGGTGCCGCACCCGGCGCACGCCCGCGCGCTGCACGCGCGCCTGCCGGGCCGGCACGCGCACTACCAGTGCTGGGAGAAGGACGCCCTCCCGGCGCGGCTGCACTACGGCCGGCACCCGCGCGTGCCGCCCATCGTGTGCCAGATGGACGAAGGCTGGAACGCGCTGGGCCGCGACACGCTCGCGCGGCGGATCGCCGACGGCGCGCTGGATCGTGGCGCCCATGGCTACGACCCGGAACTGCCCTCGATGCGTGCGGTGTTCCTGGCCCATGGGCCGTCGTTCCGCGAAGGCGTGAGGCTGCCGCCGTTCCACAACGTGGACCTGCACCCGCTGCTGGCGCGGCTGCTCGGACTGGACCTGCCGCGCGGCGACGGCGACCCGCGCGCGCTGGCCCCGGCGCTGCGCGCCCCCTGAGGGCCGCACCGGCGGGGGCGGCGCCACCCTCAGGCCGCGCGCACCGGCGCGACGCGACGCGGCATGTGGCGCGGTCCCCGGTGCCGCTGCCATCGCCCCGTGGGCGCCCTGCATACATGTCCGGAAACGGCCAGTACCGCCCCGGGGCCGGTGCTAGCCTGCATGCATGTCGTCCACGCCCGCCACCACTGTCGCTGCCGCCGCGCCCGCCCTGCCCGACCCGCGCGTCTGCGAACGGGCGCGGCTGAGCCGGGATGCGCGCTTCGACGGGCTGTTCTTCACCGCCGTGCGCAGCACCGGCATCTATTGCCGCCCGGTGTGTCCGGCGCCGGCACCGCTGGCGGCCAATGTCGACTACTACCCCAGTGCCGCCGCGGCCGAGGCGGCCGGGTTCCGGCCCTGCCTGCGCTGCCGGCCCGAGCTTGCGCCGGAAGACGGCAGCTGGCGCCGCGGCGATGCCATGGTCGCCCGGGCGCTGGCGCTGATCGACCAGGGATTCCTCGCCGGACGGCCGCTGGCCGAGCTGGCCGCGCGCCTGGCCGTGGGCGAGCGCCAGCTGCGCCGGCTGTTCGTGCAGCACGTGGGCGCTGCGCCGCTGGGCGTGCATGGCACCCGCCGGCTGCTGTTCGCCAAGCAGCTGCTGACCGAAACCCCGCTGCCGGTGACCGACGTGGCGCTGGCGGCCGGGTTCGGCAGCCTGCGGCGATTCAACGACGCCTTCCTGCAGGCCTACGCGATGCCGCCGCGGCGGCTGCGGCGCGAGCTGCGCGAGGCGCCCGCGGCCACCGCCGGCAACTGCCTGGTGCTGCGCCTGGGGTACCGGCCGCCGTACGACTTCCCGGCCATGCTCGATTTCCTGCGCGGCCGCGCCCTGCCCGGCATCGAGACGGTCGACGCCCACGGCTACGCGCGCACCATCGGCACGGCACAGGCGCCGGCGTGGCTGCGGGTGGGCGCCTGGCCGGCGGCACGCGGCCGCGCGGTGCATGCACTGCGGCTGGAACTGCACGGCGTGCCGCCGGCGCAGCTGGCCGGCACCGTGCAGCGGGTGCGGCGCATGTTCGACCTCGATGCCGACCCGGACGCGATCGCCACGGTGCTGGCCGGCGATGCGCGGCTGCAGCCGTTGCTGGCCCGGCACCCGGGCCTGCGCATCCCGGGTGGCTGGGACGGGCTGGAGATCGCGGTGCGGGCGGTGATCGGACAGCAGGTGAGCGTGGCCGCCGCGCGCACGCTGACCGCGCGCCTGGTGCAGCGCCATGGCGCGGCGGTGGCGCTGGCCGGTGCCCCCGCGCTGGACCGGATCTTCCCCGACGCGGCGGTCCTGGCCGGGTGCGACCTCGACGGGCTCGGCCTTACCGGCGCCCGCATCGCCACGCTGCGCGCGCTGGCACGCGCCCTGCTGGCGGGCGATGCCGGCTTCGACGCCGGGCAGACGCTGGAGCAGTTCACCGCGGCGTGGAGCGCGCTGCCGGGCATCGGCCCGTGGACCGCGCATTACCTGGCGCTGCGGGCGCTGGGGCACCCGGACGCCTTTCCCGCCGGCGACCTGGTGCTGCAGAAGGCGGTGCCGGGCGACGGCAGCCGCCTGGACGAACGCGCCCTGCGCGCCCGCGCCGA
>JBQGEI010000053.1:0-3795 GCA_052039535.1 Pseudoxanthomonas sp. | reverse complement strand
GCAAACCACCTGCCTTCCGCTGCCGCCGCTCGCGGGCGCCCCCTCTCCGACCTTGGTTGCCGGGGTCGATGCGGTCCCTCCGTTCAACGTGCCGCTGACCATACTGGCGGAGGCCGGCGGCCTCACCGACACCTTCCACGGGTTTCACGACGGTGAGGCCTGGTATGCCTACGACCTGCCCGCCCGGGGGCGTTGGCAGGTACTGGCATGGCAGCGTGGCTACGGCAACTGCCCGGCGGGAATGCCCGACGGCGTGCGCCTGTCCCGGCCAGGACCATTGCTGCCGGCCTGCGGGCTGCTGCCCTGACATGAGGCCGTCCGCGGGTCCGGACGCGCGGGATGGTGCCGCTTGTCCGATTCGAACGGACGACCTACCGCTTACAAGGCGGTTGCTCTACCAGCTGAGCTAAAGCGGCGCGGCCGGCGATTCTAGCGCAGCGGCGTCAGCCGGCGGCGGGCGTGCCGGCAAGATCCCCACACGGGGCGTCCCTCGCCGCCGGGGCCTTGGCCCGTACTCCGTCCGGCTGCGCCGTCGCGAGCCGGAGCCACCAGCGGGAGGCGCCCCGGGACGCACCCTCGCGCAGCTGGGCGGGGAATCCAGCCTGCCGCAGCGCCTGGACCCGGGCCTCGGCCGTATCCCGGTTGCGATAACTGCCCAGTGCCACCGCGTTGGCATCCTCGCCCTGGCGCAACAGCATGACGTCGCTGAAACCGGCGGCCTGTACCCGACGCAGCAGCTCCTCGGCCACGGCCCGATCCGGGGACGGCGGCAGGATCACGCGGTAGAGGGTGGGCTCGCCGCGCGCTTCCTCCACCGTGACGCGGCTGGCCAGCCCGGCCAAGGCCGACTGCAACGCGGCGGCCTCGGCGCGGCTGGCGAACGGCCCCGCACGCAGGCAGACCGGTGCGGGGGCCATCTCAGGCGCGGCAGCGGCGGGCGCCGGCGGGGCAGCCGGTGGCGGCTGGGCGCCGCCCTCCATCGCCGCTGATGCCGCGGCGTGGGTATGGACGATTTCCAGCGGAGCAACGCCGCGTGCCAGCGAAGGCGCCGGAGCGGCGTCGGCCTTCGGCTGCAGCAGCCACCAGGCGGCAACGCCGAGGTTGAGGACGGCAAGGATGACGATGAGGGCGCGCGCGATCATGTCCGGATTCTAGGCGAGCCCGGCGGCCGATGGCCGCCAGCGCTCAGTCGCCGGCTTGCGCAGCCCAGATGGCGAGGCCTTCGATCACCAGCGACGGCTGCAACCGCGCCTGCGGCAGCAGCGGGGCCAGGGCCGCGGCGCCACCACCGTGCAACAGCAGCGCCGGCGCGCGTCCGAGGCTTTGCCGGGCCTGCTCCAGCGAGTGCAGCACCAGGGCCACGGCCGCGCCATCGCAACCGGAAGCGAGCGCATCGGCCGTGTCGTCGGCGAACTCGCGGTACTGGCCGCCCTGGGCCGGCAGCTGCGTGGCCCGGGCGTGAAGCATCTCGCGCATGAGGGTGGGCGATGGTGCGATCCGTCCGCCGTGATGGCGTCCGGAAACGTCCAGCAGGTCGATGGTCAGGGCGGTGCCCACGCCCGCCACCAGCACGTCGCCCCCGGCGCGGTGCGCAGCCAGCAGGGCCAGAAAGCGGTCGACGCCCAGCTTGTGCGGCTGTGGATAGGCCACCCGCACGCCGGCACACTCGGCGCGGGTCGTGGCCACCCGCACCCGGTCGAAGTGCGCCCCGAGCCGCGCCAGCACCGACGCGGTCACCGCCTCGCCCGCCACGCTGGCCACCCACGCGGTGCGTCCACGCGGCAGCGGCGCCTGGTGGACGTCCTCGCCGTGCGGCCAGGCGTGCACCGCCCCGGGGGCACCGCCGTCCCAGGAAGCGGCCTTGAACCGGGAATTGCCGAGGTCGAATAGCCAGTCGCTCATTGCGCCCTCACGCTCACTTCGCCGGCGTACACGCGGCGCTCGCCTTCGCCCGTATCCACGCGCAACGCGCCATCCGGGGCCAGCCCCATGGCCACGCCTTCGAACCCGCCGCCGCTGTCCAGCACCCGCACCTGCTGCCCGGCCAGCACGTCCAGCGCCGCGTAACGGGGCTGGAACGGCGCCAGTCCCTGGCGATCGAACAGGTCCAGCGCCGGCAGCAGTGCGTCGAGCACGGCGACGGCCACCGCGTTGCGCGAGGGCGGGCGATCGCCGAGGCACGCCAGGTCGGTCCAGGGCTGGTCGACCCCTTCCATCATCCCGCCCGGATCGACGTTGATGCCGATCCCGACCACCGCCTGCACCGGGCCACCATGCTCGCCGCCCCCCTCCACCAGCAGGCCGGCCAGCTTGCGACCGTTGGCCAGCAGGTCGTTGGGCCACTTCAGGCCCACCGCCGGGTAGCCGAGGCTGCGCAGCGCCTCCGCCACGGCCACCCCGGCAACCAGGCTCAGTCCACCGAGCCGCGCAAGCCCGCCATCGAAGCCGCGCTTCACCGACAGGCACACCTGGCCTCCCAGCGGCGACACCCAGCGCCGCCCCAGCCGTCCGCGGCCGGCGCTCTGGCGCTCGGCCAGCAACACCTCCACGCCCGATGCGGGCGGGCGGCGCAGCAGCTCGCTGTTGGTCGAATCCAGTGACCAGGCCACCTCCAGGGCGTGCACCAACGCGCCCGCCTCGGGCGAAAGGCCCGCCCGCAGGCGGGCGGCATCGAGCAGCTCGAGGGGCGCGCCAAGGGCATAGCCACGGCCCGGCTGGGCGTCGATCCGCACCCCCGCCGCGCGCAGCCCTTCGATGCGCTTCCACACCGCCGCACGGGTGATGCCGGCCTCGCGCGCCAGTGCGTCTCCCGAACACCCGCCTGCCGCCAGCCGCCGTAGCAGCTCCCGATCGTCCACGCCTGCTCCTGTCCTGCTGCGGGCGCCGATTATCGGCGATCGGCGGCCTGCCCGGCCGGGTCCGTCGCGCGGCGGCGATCCGCGCTATATTCAGCGCCTTGACCGGCCGCCCGGACACGACCATGCGCCGCCTCGCACCGCTGCTGCTGCTGACCCTCCCGTCGCTGTGCTGGGCCGCGCCTGAACCGGCCGATCCTTCGCAGAAGCGTGGCGCCTGCGTCTATGCACGCCCGGCCGCGACCTCCGCGGAGCGGATCGGCGACGATGCCCCGCAGGTGCGCCCGGCCGTGCCGCCGGTGGCGCGGACCACGCCACGCCCGGTGGCCGGTGGCGGCGGAGGTGGCGGTGACTCGGAAGCGGTGGTCACCCGCGCCCGAAGCGGGCGCTGGCACAGCTTCCTGCCGGGTATGTTCCGCTGATCGGCAGGCTTTTGCGCTGGCTGCGCCCCGGCGCGGCACCGATCGACGATGCCCTCTGGCAGCGGGCCTGCCAGGCGCTGCCCTGGGCGCGGCGGCTGGAAGCGCAGCGGCTGGACCGCCTGCGCACGCTGGCTACCCGCTTCCTGCACGAGAAGACCATCACCCCGCTGGCCGGGCTCGAACTCGGGCCGGGCGACCGCGTGCTGCTGGCGGCGCTGTGCTGCCTGCCATTGCTGGAGTTCGGCCCCGGCGGCCTGCGCGGCTGGTCGCAACTGCTGGTGTACCCGGATGCCTTCCGCGTGCGCCGCAGCCATGTCGATGCGGCCGGCGTGCTGCACGAGTGGGACGACGAGCTGGCGGGCGAAGCCTGGGACCACGGCCCCCTGGTACTGTCCTGGGCCGATATCCAGGCCGACCTGGCCGAGCCGGACGGCGGCTTCTGCGTGGCCGTCCACGAGATGGCCCACAAGCTGGACGCACTGGACGGGGAGATGGATGGAACGCCGCCCTTGCCGGAT
>JBQGEI010000052.1:0-1743 GCA_052039535.1 Pseudoxanthomonas sp. | reverse complement strand
CGCGGTGGGTGTGGCCGGCGCCTCAGCGGGTGTGTTAGATCACCGAGCCATCGGTGGGCCCGCGAGAGGCGCCCTGGGAGGCCGCGGCGGCGGGGGCTGACGGGGCCGCGGCGGCCTGGGCCGCGGCGCCGGTATCACCGGCGTAGACCGCGCCGGCCGGCGCGATCCGCGCCTGGGTGCGGGCGGCGGCCTGCGGTGACACTTCCGGCGGGATGCGACCGTGCAGGTAGAACGCCAGCAGGATCAGGCCCAGGGTGATCAGGGCGAGCATGCCCAGGATCATCGAGAAACGCTTGAGGAATTCCAGGTCGTAGTTGCGCACTTCGCATCCTATTGGCGAGCAGCACCGGCGGCCGCAGCTGGCCGATTATAGGGACGGATGCGCCGGGTTCGGAAGCCACGGCCGTCCGCGGTGCCCGGCGGCCTGCGCGCGGGCGGCATGGCCCGGCCGCACCGGCGCCGCAATCTGCTGTTGCGACGCAGCAGGAACCGGGTCCGGGCACCCGGTGCGGCCGGCGGCTGTTCCGGGACCCACGGTCCCCGATCGGGCGCTGCGGCCCCGCCCCGCGGCGCCTGTGGCCGCCAGCCCTCCGCTCCGGGGCTCCGGGCCCCGGGCCGCACGCATTGACAGCGCTGACAGTTTGCACCGAGCCTCTGCCGCGACCGGGTCGAAGACCCCCGGAGGGCCGCCGGCCGTCCGCACCAGAGTCAACTAGGGAGGGAGACAACCTTGAGCAGCAAGCTTGCTGGCGCCCGCGCGCCCGGCGTCCGTATCGCGACAACACTGGCTACCGCGCTGGCCGTGGCCCTGCTGGCCGGCTGCGGCAAGAGCGAGGCCGAGCCCGGCGCGCCTGACGCCGCCCCGGCCGCCGCGGCCCCGGCCGCCGGCACCATCGACGCCGCCAGCTGGCCGGCACCGGAATGGCCGCTGCAGGCCGACCCGGCGATCGAGAAGAAGATCGACGAGCTGATGGCCAGCATGACCCTGGAAGAGAAGGTCGGCCAGGTCGTGCAGGGCGACATCGCCTCGCTGACGCCGGAGGACGTGCGCAAGTACCGGCTCGGCTCGATCCTGGCCGGCGGCAGTTCCGACCCGGGCGGCAAGTACAACGCCAAGCCGGCCGAGTGGCTGGCGCTGTCCGACGCGCTCTGGGAAGCGTCGATGGACACCTCCGGCGGCGGCAAGGCGATCCCGGTGATCTGGGGCATCGACGCCATGCACGGCCAGAGCAACGTGGTCGGCGCGACCCTGTTCCCGCACAACGTCGGCCTGGGCGCCACCCGCAACATCGAACTGCAGCGGCGGATCGGCGAGATCACCGCGCAGGAGACCCGCACCACCGGCATGGAGTGGACCTTCGCCCCGACCGTGGCGGTGCCGCAGGACGTGCGCTGGGGCCGTGCCTACGAGGGTTATTCGGAGAACCCGCAGCTGGTGGCCGATTTCGCCCGGGCGATGGTCGAAGGCCTGCAGGGCAAGGCCGGCGCGCCGGACTTCCTCGACGACCGCCACGTGATGGTCTCGGTCAAGCATTTCCTCGGCGACGGCGGCACCAGCAACGGCCGCGACCAGGGCGACACCCTGGCCACCGAGCAGGAACTGCGCGAGATCCACGCCGCCGGCTACGTCACCGCGATCAATGCCGGTGCGCAGGCGGTGATGGCCTCGTTCAACAGCTACCACGGCACCAAGCTGCACGGCCACAAGCCGCTGCTGACCGACGTGCTCAAGGGCCGCTTCAA
>JBQGEI010000051.1:0-11555 GCA_052039535.1 Pseudoxanthomonas sp. | reverse complement strand
CCACCCGCGGCAGGGTCGTGCGTCCGTGGCGCCAGCCTTCCAGGAACTCGACCTGCACCCGCGCCGGCCAGCTGGCGAGGCTCAGCAGGCGGATGCCACGGGCGGCACGGACCAGGCGCTGGTCCAGCGCGGCATGGTGGGTGACGGCATCGGTCATCGGCGGCTCCGCGGCGGGTGGGGCCACGCTAGCGGATCGCGGCGACCGGCTCCAACCTCAGCGCCGCGCGCGCGGCGGCGGGCGGCGGCCGGGGCCACGGCCGGGGCCGCGGCCCTCGTTCTTCTGCGCCATGCGCTGGGCCAGCCGGTCGGCGGCGCCGGCGATCTCTCCGCGCAGCTTGAGGTAGTTGGCGACCCGCCCCTCGTCCAGCTCTCCTTCCTCGATCGCCGCCAGGATGGCGCAGCCGGGTTCGTTGAGGTGGGCGCAATCGTTGAAGCGGCACTGCGTGGCCAGTTCCTCGATGTCGCCGAAGCCGCCGTCGGCCAGCTCCTCCTCGCCGGTGGGCTTGAGCTCGCGCATGCCGGGGGTGTCCACCAGGCAGGCGCCGGACGGCAGCGCGATCAGCGCGCGGTGGGTGGTGGTGTGGCGGCCGCGCGAATCGCTGGCGCGCACCGCGCCGGTCTTCATCCGTTCCCGGCCCAGCAGGCTGTTGGTGAGGGTGGACTTGCCGGCGCCGGACGACCCCACCAGCACCGCCGTGCAGCCGGGCGACAGCCAGGGCGCCAGGGCGGCGGCCGCGTCCGGATCCTTCGCGTTGACCGCCAGCACCGGCACGCCCAGCGCGCGGATGTCCTCCAGCGCCTCCAGCGCCAGCTCGCGACCCTCGCCATTGAGGTCGACCTTGGTCAGCACCACCACCGGCTGCGCACCGCCGCCGCCGACCAGCAGCAGGTAGCGCTCGATCCGGCGCGGGTTGAAGTCCGCGTCCAGGCCGCAGACGACGAAGGCGGTGTCCACGTTGGCCGCGATCACCTGCTGCTGGTAGTGCTCGCCGGCGGCGGCGCGCTTGATCGCGCTGCGACGCGGCAGCATGGCCAGGATCCGGCGACCATCGTGCAGCACCCAGTCGCCGACCGCGGCGCGCTCGTGAAGCGGGATGCCATCGGCGGTGAACACCGGGCGGCGTTGCCATTCCGGCGGCGACTCGACCCGGAAGCCGGCCTCCGGGCCCTCGGCCAGGGCGTACCCGGTGCGGTGCTGCTCGCTCACCCGGGCCGGGCGCCCGTCGGGGTGGCGCGCGCACAGCGCCTGCCAGGCCGGATCCTGCGGCGGCCCGTCCCAGGGCCAGCCGATGCGCTGCAGGGAGGGGTAATCGGGTTCGGGAGCGATCATCGGCGCATTGTAGTGCGGGGCCGGCGCGCGGGCCGTTTCCGCCGAAACGACCGCCCCGCCTGGGCTGCGCCGCCGCCGCGGCGCATTTCCGATACCATGCCAGGCCCCACCCTCGCCCCGCCGGGCCCTGCCATGTCGTCCACCGGAAAAACCCTCGCCACCCGCGAGCGGCTGTCGGAAGTGCGCTACGAGATCCGCGGTGAACTGAACCGGCGGGCGCATGCGCTCGAGGCCGAAGGACGCAGCCTGATCAAGCTCAACATCGGCAACCCGGGCGCCTTCGGCTTCCGCGCGCCGGCGCACCTGCAGCGGGCGATCGTCGACGACATCGACAACACCGATCCGTACACCCACCAGCTCGGCCTGCCGGCCGCGCGCGAGGCGCTGGCATCGGCCTACCGCAGGCGCGGGGCGCCGCACGTGTCCACCGACCGGGTGTTCATCGGCAACGGCGTGTCCGAGCTGATCGACATGACCCTGCGCGCCCTGCTCAACCCGGGCGACGAGGTGCTGGTGCCTTCGCCGGACTACCCGCTGTGGTCGGCGGCCACCATCCTCAACGATGGCCGCCCGGTGTACTACCGCTGCGCGCCGGAGAACGGCTTCATGCCCGATCCGGTCGAGGTGGAGGCGCTGGTTTCCGCGCGCACCCGCGCGATCGTGCTGATCAACCCGAACAACCCCACCGGCGCGGTGTACCCGAAGGAGCTGCTGGAGCGCCTGGTGGCGGTCGCGCAGCGCCACAACCTGCTGCTGCTGGTGGACGAGATCTACGACCAGGTGCTGTACGACGGCGCCGCGTTCGAGCCGCTGGCGCCGATCGCCGGCGACCATCCATGCATCACCTTCTCCGGACTGAGCAAGGTGCACCGCGCCTGCGGATGGCGCGTGGGCTGGGCGATCCTCACCGGCGAGCACGCACGCACCGTCGACTACCGCAATGCGCTGGACCTGCTCTCCGGCCTGCGCCTGTGCGCCAATGTCGCCGGCCAGTACGCGATCGCCGCGGCGGTCGACGGCCCGGACACGATCAGCGCGCTGTGCGCGCCCGGCGGGCGCCTGTACGAGACCCGGCGCGCCGTGGTTGAGGCCTGCGCCGCCAGCGAGCACCTGCACCTGGTCGAGCCGCGCGGCGCGTTGTACGCGTTCCCCTCGGTCACCGGCGCGGCGGCGCGCGGCTTCGACGACCACCGGTTCGCGCTGGAGCTGCTGGAGACCGAGGACGTGCTGATCGTGCCCGGCTCGAGCTTCAACGTGCCTTACCGCGACCACTTCCGGGTGACCCTGCTGCCGCAGGCGGAGCTGATGCGCGAGGTGTTCGCGCGGATCGACCGGGCGCTGGCGCGCCGCGCCGAGGCGGTGACCAAGGTGGTGCCGATCAAGTCGCGGAACGCGGCGGCGTAAGCGTGGCGCAGGCGTTCCTCGCCCTGGGCGACTCCTACACCATCGGCGAAGGCATCGCGGAAGACGGACGCTGGCCGGTGCAGCTGGCCGCCGCGCTGCGCGCGCAGGGCGTGCCGCTGGATCCGCCACGGATCATCGCCACCACCGGCTGGACCACCGCCGAGCTGGACGCCGGCATCGACACCGCCCACGCACAGGCGCCCATCGCCGGCGACCACGCCGTGGTCAGCCTGCTGGCCGGGGTCAACGACCAGTACCGCGGGCTGGAGCCGGAGGGCTTCGGCCAGCGTTTCGCCGCCCTGCTGCGACGTGCGGCCGGGTTTGCCGGCGGGGATGCGTCGCGGGTGCTGGTGCTGTCCATCCCGGACTGGGGGGTGACGCCTTTCGCCCTGGCCCAGGGCCGTGACCCCGGCGTGGTGGCCCGCCAGATCGACGCCTTCAACGCCATCTGCCACGCCCAGGCGACGGCCGCCGGCGCGCACTGGGTCGACATCACCCCGGCCAGCCGCCGGCACGGCGCCGAGGCCGGCATGCTGGCCGATGACGGACTGCATCCGTCAGCCGCCATGTACGCCCTGTGGAGCACGCTGGCGCTGCCCGCCGCGCAGGCCGCGCTGGGCGCCAGGAGAACCGCATGAACGCCCTTGCCAGCCCCGGACCGCGCCCGCTCTCCGCGCAGCGCGCCCAGCACATCGCCAGCGCCTTCCTGCCGGGTACCCTGCTGGGCAGCCGGTATCACTATTACTACGCGCGCGCCAAGCTGCGCAGCGACCCGCTCTACCCGGGGGTGTGCAACGCGTTGCGCGACGCCACCGGCCCGCTGCTGGACCTTGGCTGCGGCCTGGGGCTGCTGGCGCATGCGCTGCAGGAAGACGGCATCGGCATGCGCTATTTCGGCGTGGACAACGACCATCGCAAGATCGCCTCCGCGCGCCGGGCCGCGGCGCGCGCCGGGCTGGCCGATGCCGGGTTCGAGGCGCTGGACCTGACCCGCGCCCTGCCGCCGCACCGCGGCAGCGTCGCGATCCTGGACGTGATGCAGTTCCTGCAGCCGCAGCGCCAGCGCGATGTGGTCGACGCGCTGGTGGCAATGCTGCAGCCCGGCTCGCGCCTGGTTATCCGCACCGGCCTGGACGATGGCAGCCGGCGCGCGCGCATCACCCGCAGCACCGACGTGTTCGCCCGCCTGGTCGGCTGGATGAACGCCGCGCCGGTGCACTACCCGGAAACGGAGATGCTGCGCGAGCGGTTCGACGCCGCCGGGCTGCGCAGTACGTTCGCGCCACTGGCCGGCGACACGCCGTTCAACAACTGGCTGATCGTCGCCAGCCGCGACTGAGCCGGCGGCGGGAGCCGCCCTGGCGGTAAAACCTGACACCACGGCGCGGTGAGCGCCGATGGTGACGCTCCGCTGCCCGCGGCACGCTGGCGGTCGATCACACCGGGAGCGCGGTCATGGCCGTAGTGCTGCAGTACCTCTTCCTGTTTTCCGGCATCGCCCTGCTTGCGTGGGGTTACCTGCGCCGCTCGCGCAACGTGCTGCTCGGCGGCGCGCTGTCGCTGTTCCTGGGCGGCAGCTTCGTGGACCTGGCCACCGGCGTGCGCGGGGGCTACGAGGCCGCGGTGGCGACCCACCAGGCGCTCGAACGGGAACACGTGGTCCGCGCGCCGCGCGCCACCGGCCGCTGAGCCGGATCAGCCCGGGATGACGGTGGCGTAGCCCTGCTCGCGCAGCAGGCACAGGGTGGCTTCGACGATCTCCACGCTGCGGCCATGGGGTGCGCCCTCGTGCAGCAGCACGATCGCACCGGGGCGCAGCTTGCGCTGGATCCGCTGCAGCACGCGCACCGCGTCGCCATCCACCGCGTCGTAGCCGCGCGCGGTCCAGGCTACCCGCGCCAGGCCGAACCGGCGCAGCGGCGCGGCCACGAACGGATTGGTGTGCCCGGCCACCGCGCGGAACCAGCGCGGCGGACGTCCGGCCAGGCCGGCGAGGGTCGCCTGGGCCTGCTCCACCTCGCTTGTCATCGCGCGTGGGCCGAGGGCCCAGAAACGGCCTTGCGGATGGCTCCAGGTGTGGTTGGCGATGTCGTGGCCGCGGCGCAGGATCTCGGCCACCCGCTGCGGCTGGGCGGCGGCACGCATGCCGACCAGGAAGAAGGTGGCGCGCATGCCGTGGCGCTCCAGCGCGTCGAGGATCGCCGCGGTGTCCGCGGACGGGCCGTCGTCGATGGTCAGCCACACCGCGCGCCGGTCCACGTCCAGGCGCGACAGCGCCGGGGCGTACAGGGTGGAGCGCGGCAGGAACACCGGCACGATGAAGGCCGCGTGCGACAGCAGCAGGGCCGGCAGCCCCCAGCGCCATCCCAGCCCGGTCCACAGTGCCGCCGCCGCCAGCTGCGACAGCACCAGCCAGCCAATCCAGGCCCGCGGCCGGCGCGGGGTGCGATGCAGTGTTGCCGGCGGTCTCATCGCCGCATGATGCCACGCGGCGTAGAATGCAGACCCCTGATTTCCTGCCGGTGGCCACGCATGTCCCTCGATCCCGCCCTGCGCTCGCGCATCGAATCGCTGCTCAACGACAACCGCGTCGTGCTGTTCATGAAGGGCCAGCCCGGCATGCCGCAGTGCGGCTTCTCGGCCAAGGCCTGCGGCGTGCTGGAGGACCTCGGCGTCGAGTACGCCCACGTCAACGTGCTGGCCGACCAGGAGATCCGCGAGGGCATCAAGGTGTTCGGCAACTGGCCGACCATCCCGCAGCTTTATATCGACGGGGAGCTGGTGGGCGGCAGCGACATCATCGAGCAGATGGCCTCCAGCGGCGAGCTGTCGCAGGTGCTGGGCATTCCCGCCCCGGACCGCACGCCGCCGCAGGTCACGGTGACGCCGGCCGCCGCCGAGAAGTTGCGGGGCGCACTGGAAGGCGAGCCGGGTTCGGCGCTGTCGCTGTCGATCGACGCGCGTTTCCAGCCGCGGTTCCAGATCGCCCCGCGCAACGACAACGCCATCGCGGTGGAAACCGGCGGCCTGCGCATCCAGTTCGACCCGGCCAGCGCGCGCCGCGCCAACGGCATCACCATCGACTGGGTGGACGACTTCCGCGGCCAGGGCCTGGCCATCGACAACCCGAACGCGCCCAGGCCGGTGCAGCCGGTCACCCCGGTCGAGGCCGAGCGCCAGGTCGGCACCGGCGAGCTGGTCCTGGTGGACGTGCGTCCGCCGGAGGAGCGCGCCATTGCCTCGCTGACGGTGGCCCACCGCACCCTGGACGGCGATGGCCTGGCCGCGCTGGAAGCGCTGCCGAAGGACACCCGCCTGGCCTTCATCTGCCACCACGGCGGCCGCAGCGGGCAGATGGCCGAGGAGTTCCGCAACAAGGGCTACACCGCGGTGTTCAACGTCGAAGGCGGCATCGACCGCTGGGCCCAGGACGTGGGCGGCGGCATCCCGCGCTACTGAGCGCGGGACCCGGCCCGGGCGACCGGGCCAGCCACGACGAGGGCGGCCCGGGCCGCCCTCGCGCGTTTCCGGGCGCTGGACGGTCCTGCAGGCGCATCCGTGCCGCGCCCCCGGTCGGCACGGTACGCGGACCGGCGCGCGGCCTCAGAACCCGCCGCCGGCCTCCAGCCAGGCCTGCTCCTCGGGGGTGCTGGGCCGCCCCAGCGCCTGGTTGCGGTGGGGGAAGCGGCCGAAGCGCCGGATCACGTCGCGGTGGGCGATGGCGTAGTCGGTATAGACCTTGTGCCCCAGCGCGGTGAACAGTTCCACCGCCCGGTCCTGGTCGGCCAGGTCCTCCGAATGCTCCCACGGCAGGTAGAAGAACCCGCGCAGCGCCTGAGCGAACGGGCGGTCGTGGCCGGCGGCCACCGCCTGCGCGGCGTAGGACAGGGCCAGGCCGTCGGTGGCGAAGGCGTGGCCGGTGCCGCGGAAGATGTTCCGTGGGATCTGGTCGAGCAGGATCACCAGCGCCAGCGCGCCTTCGGCATCGTCCAGCCAGCCGGCGTACCGGCCGCGCGCGGCGGCCATGTGCGCCTCGCCCAAACGCTCCGCGCACTGGCGGTCGAAGGCCTCGCCACCGTTGAACCAGGCCTCCATTCCGGCCTGCTCCCAGAAGTCCACCACCTCGCGTGCCGTGGTCACGTGCATCGTCTCCGTTGCTGGAAAGTGGGCCAGTGTCCCGCACCCGGCGTGCAGGCGGGGTCCGGGCACCAGGGCGCGGCCGTGCCCGGCCGATGCGGTTTCCCGTGCAACGGAGCATCATGCGCGGGCGCCGCCTGCCCGGAGGACACCGATGACGCCCCGCTGGTACTTCGACTTCGTCTCCCCGTTCTCCTACCTGCACTGGCAGAAGATGCGGCCGCTGGTGGCCGGAGGCCGGGTCGAAGCGGTGCCGGTCGTGCTTGGCGCGCTGCTGTCCGCGCGCAACCTGGCCGGACCGGCGGAGATCCCCGGCAAACGCGAGTTCATCTCCCGCCAGGCGCTGTGGCAGGCACGGCAGGAGGGGGTGCCGCTGGTGTTCCCGCCAGCGCATCCGTTCAACCCGCTGCCGGCCCTGCGCCTGTGCGTGGCGGCCGGCACCACGGGGGAGGCGATCGAGGCGGTGTTTGCCGCGCTCTGGCGCGAGGGCCGCGACGGGAGTCCCGCCTCGCTGGCCGCGGTGGCGTGCGGGCTGGGGATCGACGACCTGGACGCGGCCACCGCCGACCCGGGCGTGCGCCAGAGGCTGCGCGCCAACACCACCATGGCGCTGGACGCGGGGGTGTTCGGGGTGCCGACCCTGGAACTGGACGGCGGGCTGTTCTGGGGCAATGACAGCCACGGGCTGATGACGGCGGCGCTGGAGGACCCCGGCCTGCTGCGGGAGGGCCCGCTGGCGGAGATCGGACGGCTGCCGGTCGGGATCAGCCGCCGCGCTGCCCCCCCACTTCCGGCAGTCGCGGCGGGGCCATTTCCGCGATAGGTTTCACACATTCCACGTGTCGGGTGCCTCGGGAGGGCGCATGCGCATCGGGATCGTCGTCGACTCGGCCTGCGACCTGCCGGCCGCTTTCATCCGCCAGCACGGCATCGTGGTGCTGCCCATCACGGTGCGCATCGGTGGCGCGGTGCTGGAAGACCACCGCGACGAGGAGGCGACGCTGGCCTTCCTCAACGCGCACGTGGCCGAGCGCGGCCACGAGGCCGAAACCACCCCGCTGGGAGTGGAGCAGATCCGCGAGCTGTTCCTGCAACGGCTGGTGATCGACTACGACCACGTGTTCTGCCTGACCATCTCGCGCCTGCGCAGCCAGATCCACGACAACGCGCTGCAGGCCAGCTTCGCCATCCTCAACGACTACAAACCCGTGCGCCAGGCCGCCGGGCACAACTCGCCGTTCGCGTTGCGGGTGGTCGACAGCCTCAACCTGTTCGCCGGGCAGGCGATCACCGCGGTGGAAGCGGTGCGCATGCGCGAGGCCGGCACCGGCGTGGCGCAGATGCGCGCCCGGCTCGAGGCCCTGGCGCAGAACACCTGCGGCTTCATGATTCCCCGCGACCTGTACTACCTGCGCAACCGCGCCCGGGCCAAGGGCGACCGCAGCGTGGGCCTGTTCAGCGCCGCGCTGGGCAGCGCCCTGGACATCAAGCCGGTGATCCGCGCCTTCGGCGGTCAGACCGAGCCGGTGGCGCGGCTAAAGGGCTTCGATACGGCCGCGGAGAAGATGTTCGACATGGCCTGCGGGCGGGTGCGCGCCGGGCTGATGGCCCCGACGGTGAGCATCTGCTACGGCGGCGACATGGCCGAGCTGCCGGGCATCCCCGGCTACGCGCGCCTGGTGGACACCTGCATCGACCACGGCGTGGAGGTGTTCGAGAGCATGATGAGCCTCACCGGCATGGTCAACGTGGGCAAGGGCGCGGTGGCGGTGGCGTTCGCCTCGACCGACCACGGTTTCGACTGAAGTACGGCCACGGCCGCTTCGCACCCCGGTTGGTAGATTGGCGCTTCCCTGGACCAGGAGCCGCCCATGACTGTCCGCTACGTGATCCGCCTGCCCGACCCCGCCGCCGCGCGCGGCAGCGAACCGTCGCTGTCGTTCACCGCCAACGGCTACGAAGCCTTCGCCGAACAGCTGCAGGACGCGCTGCGCTCACCGGCGCTGTTCGAACGCTGGCGGCAGATGCAGCCGGAGCCGGACGAGGTGGACCCGGCGCTGGGGGTCACCGATCCGCAGGCCACGGTGGAAGGACGGCGCGAGGACCTGTCGGTCTACCTCACCGCGGCCACGTCGCTGCCCGGCGAGATCGTGCGCCAGCGCCTGAGGCTGCTGGCCGGCAGCCACTGGGAGCTGCGTGATGTGCGCTGAGCCCCGGCCCGGCGTGTCGGGCTGATGGCGGCGCGGATCCCGGTGCTGCTGGCCTGGAGCGGCGGCAAGGATGCCGCGTGGACCCTGCACATGCTGCGGCAGTCGGCCACCCACGCGGTGGTCAGCCTGCTGTCGACGGTCAGCGCGGGCCGCGCCTCGATGCAGGGCGTGCGCGTGGAGGTGCTGCGCGCGCAGGCGGCAGCCGCCGGACTGCCGCTGGTGGAGGTGGCCCTGCCCCCGGCCTGTGACAACGCCACCTACGGCCAGGCCATGGCTGCGGCGCTGGCCGCCGCCTCGCAGCGCTGGACGGGGTTGCGCACGATGGCCTTCGGCGACCTGTTCCTGGAGGACATCCGCGCCTGGCGCCAGCAGCAGCTGGACAGCTGCGGCTGGGAGTTGCTGACGCCGCTGTTCCGCTTCGATACCGGGCTGCTGGCGCGGCGCATGCTGGAGGCCGGCCTGCGCGCGCGGCTGTGCTGCGTGGACACCCGGCAGCTGGACGGACGCTTCGCCGGGCGCGCATTCGATGCCGGCCTGCTCGCCGAGTTGCCCCCGGCGGTGGATCCGTGCGGCGAGAACGGCGAGTTCCACACCTGCGTGTGGGACGGGCCGATGTTCCAGGCCCCGCTGTCGCTGCAGCATGTCGGCGGCCCGGTGGCGGATGGTCATTTCGCCCGCAGCGATTTCAGCCTGGCCGGGTGAGTGGCAGGAGGCCGCCTGCGGCCCGGGTCCGCGACAGCGGCACCGGTCCGTCATCCGGCGCCGCCCCGGGTTTCAGCCGCGCAGCGCGGCGGCGTGGTGGGCGATGTGCTCGCCGATGAAGCTGGCGATGAAGTAGTAGCTGTGGTCGTAGCCGGGCTGCAGCCGCAGGTCCAGCGGATGGCCTGCCGCGTCGCAGGCGGCCTGCAGCAGCTGCGGACGCAGCTGGGCGTCGAGGAACTCGTCGGCATCACCCTGGTCGACCCGCAGCGGGAGGCGTTCGGTCGCCGTGCCCACCAGCTCCACCGCGTCGTACTGCTTCCAGGCCTGGCGGTCTTCGCCCAGGTACGCGGCGAACGCCTTCTGCCCCCACGGCACCTGCGAAGGCGCGACGATCGGCGAGAACGCCGAGACGCTGCGATAGCGGCCGGGGTTGCGCAGCGCGCACACCAGGGCGCCGTGGCCGCCCATCGAGTGGCCACTGATGGCGCGCGCGGCGGTGACCGGGAAGTTCGCCTCGACGAGCGCCGGCAGTTCGTCCACCACGTAGTCGTACATGCGGTAGTGCGGTGCCCACGGCTCACGGGTGGCGTTGAGGTAGAAGCCGGCCCCCTTGCCCAGGTCGTAGGCTTCGGCATCGGCCACGTCCTCGCCGCGCGGACTGGTGTCGGGGCAGACGATGGCGATGCCGTGCGCGGCCGCGTAGCGCTGCGCGCCGGCCTTGGTGATGAAGTTCTGCTCGGTGCAGGTCAGGCCGGACAGCCAGTACAGCACCGGCACCGGGCCCTGTGCGGCCTGCGGCGGCAGGTAGATGGCGAAGGTCATCGTGCAGCCGAGCACGGAGGATTCGTGGCGATAGACGTCCTGCCAGCCACCGGAGCAGGCGCGATGTTCGATGCGTTGCATGGGTACTTCTCCTTGCTGCGTTTCAGTGCGGCGCGGCGGATGCGCCCTGCATGCGCGCCGAATCCAGGATGGTGGGACCGGATGCCCGCGGCACGCGGCGTGCCAGCGCGGCGGCGACATCCTCCGCGGCGATGGCGCGCAGGCGTGCCGGCAGCAGCGGACCCAGCCAGCGGTCCAGACGCGCGCCCAGGTGTTCACCGCGACGATGGGGCTGCCCCAGCGCCCCGCGATCACCCAGCAGCAGCGCGGGGCGGGCGACCACCAGCGCCTCCAGCGGCAACGCCGCCAGCGCCTGTTCCAGCTCGCCCTTGGTGCGGCTGTAGAACACGCGGGAGCCGGGATCGGCCCCCATCGCGCTGACCAGGCCGATCCGGCGCGCGCCAGCCGCCATGGATGCGTGCGCCACCGCGAGATTGGCCTGGTAGTCGACCGCGCGGAAGGCCTCGCGGCTGCCGGCCACGGCGATGGTGGTGCCCAGCGCCAGGTAGGCCTCGTCGACGGCGGGCAACGACGGCAGCGCGGCGAAATCGACGACGTGGACCTGCAGCTTCGGATGCTGCAGGTCCAGGGGGCGCCGCACCAGCGCATGCACCACGGCAACGCCGGGATCGGCGCAAAGGCGCGCGACCAGTGCCCGGCCGACCAGGCCGGTGGCGCCGGCGACCAGCACGCTGCGCGCGCGCTCCGTGGTCCTGGGCTCGCTGCCGTCCGCGTCCATCGCTCAGTAGTGGATGACGGCGCGGATCGACTTGCCTTCGTGCATCAGGTCGAAGGCCTCGTTGATGCGCTCCAGCGGCAGGGTGTGGGTGACGAAGGGCGCCAGTTCGATCTTCCCCGCCATGGCGTCCTCGACCATGCCCGGCAGTTCG
>JBQGEI010000050.1:0-3824 GCA_052039535.1 Pseudoxanthomonas sp. | reverse complement strand
TTGGCCTGGACCACGAAGTGCAGGTGCGGCGCGGTGCTGAAGCCGGTGTTGCCCGACAGCGCGATCTGCTGGCCCTGGCGCACGCGCTGGCCGACCCGCACCAGCACGCCCTCCGGCTTGAGGTGGGCGTAGAGGGCCATGCTGCCGTCCGCGTGCAGGAGGCGCACGTAGTTCGCGCGCCCGCCGTAGCGCTCGCGGTCCAGCCCGGTGCCGGAGAAGTCCGACTCCACCTGCAGCACCACGCCCTCGCGCGCGGCCAGGACCGGCGTGCCCTCGGGCACGGCGAAGTCCACCGCATAGCGGTTCTGCGCATCGTCGTGGCTGTAGCGGCCGCCGAAGCCCTGGTCCACGCGGATCCGGCCGTACTCGAACGGCAGCCGGTATTCGTAATCGACCGGACGCGCCCGCGGGTCGCCCGGCATCTGGTCCAGCACCACGTCGAACGCGCTGCCGCGGCGCGGGTCGGGCACGTACAGGCGCGCGACGACCGTCTCGCTGCGCGCCGGGAGGACGGCCTGCACCGGCATGTGCGGCACGCTGGTGACGTTGTCGCCCTGGCGCATGCGCAGCTCGACCTGGACCGGCCCGGGCAGCCGGTTGCCGGCATGGACCTCGTGGTGGCTCCCGCGGTCGACCACACGCAGCTGTACCGGCGGGCCGGACTGGCGCCGGTAGCCGAAGCTTTCCGCCGGCCGGGCGCTGCCGTCCGGTGGCGGGCGGTCACCGTACTGGGTCACCCCGTCCTCGCCCTGCCAGCGCCAGAAGCGGGCGGCCTCGGCGGGCAATGTCGCCAACAGCAGCAGGGCCAGCAGCATGCCGGCCGGCGGGCCGTGGCCGATCCGGCGCCGGGTCCGGCCGCGGCCGCCTGCCTGCGGCGCGGGTCCGGGGTGGGAGTGGAGTGGGAGGTGGGGCATGCGGCGATTATCGGCAGACGACCGCCATCACGCGAAACTAGTTTCCATCGCTACATCGCGATAAAGAGATTGACAGCCCTGCGTGCGCGGTGGCACTCTGGCCGCGCCATCGAGACCGGCGGAGGGACAGGCCCTTTGATGCCGGGGCAGCCAGCAGGCGCGCAAGCGCCATGCCAGGTGCCAAATCCTGCGGGGACCTGAGCGTCCTCCGACAGATGGTTCGAGCGTGCCAGCGGCACGCCGGACGCGGGCCCGCGAAGGCTCGATGGCGGTTTCCCATCCAAGCCGCCTTCGCCCGTGAACACCGTCCCCGCCAGCGCCTCCGAACCCTCCTGTACCGCCTTGCCGACCGCCCACCGGGGCGAGGTCGCCGTCGTGCTGCCGCTGCGCCATGCCGGCGTGCGCACCGTGGTGCTGCGCTACGAGATCCAGGGCCCCGCCGGCGCCCCGGTGGTGCTGGTGGCCGGTGGCATCTCCGCGCACCGCCACGTCTCGGCCAGCCCGGCCTTCCCGGAGAAGGGCTGGGCCGATGCGCTGGTGGCCGCCGGCCGCACCCTGGATCCGGCCGCGTTCCGCGTGCTCGCGTTCGACTATGTCGGTGCCGATGGCCGGCTGGACGCGCCCCTGGACACCGCCGACCAGGCCGACGCGGCCGCCCGCCTGCTGGACGAGCTGGAGATCGATCGCCTGCATGCGTTCGTCGGGTACTCGTATGGCGCCATGGTCGGGCTGCAGTTCGCGGCGCGGCATCCGGCCCGGCTGCGGCGGCTGGTCGCCGTCAGCGGCGCGCATCGCCCGCACCCCTACGCTTCGGCCTGGCGCGCGCTGCAGCGCCGCGCGGTAGCCCTGGGGCAGCTGCAGTGCGCCGACGCCGCCGGCCTGGCGCTTGCGCGCCAGTTCGCGATGCTCAGCTACCGCACCCCGGAAGAGTTCGGCGAGCGCTTCGACAGCGCGCCGGAAATCATCAACGGCCGCGTGCGCTGCGCCGCGGAGGACTACCTGGACGCGGCAGGCGCGCAGTACGTGGCGCGCACCCCGGTCACCGCCTACCTGCGCCTGTCCGAGTCGATCGACCTGCACCGGCTCGAGCCGTCCGCCGTGCAGGTGCCGGTCACCGTGGTGGCGGTCGAAGGCGACCGCCTGGTGCCGCTGGCCGACTCGGTGAACCTGGTCGAAGGCCTGGCCGGCCGCGGCCAGCTGCGCGTGTTGCGCTCGCCCTACGGGCACGACGCGTTCCTCAAGGAAACCGACCGCATCGACCTCATTCTCGCCGCCGTCCTGCGCGGCAACGGAGCCGCCGCATGAGCACCACCCCCACCGCACCCGCCTGCCACCCCGCCACCGCCGCGGTGCGTGCCGGCATCGACCGCGACACCGCCTACGGCGCGGTGACCCCGCCGATCGTGCTGTCGAGCAACTTCAGCTTCGACGGCTTCGGCAACAAGCGGCAGTACGACTACACCCGCAGCGGCAATCCCACCCGCGACCTGCTGGGCGAGGCCCTGGCCGAGCTGGAAGGCGGCGCCGGCGGCGTGGTCACCGCCACCGGCATGGGCGCGATCAACCTCGTGCTCAACGCCCTGCTGCAGCCGGGCGAGCGGCTGGTGGTGCCGCACGACGCCTACGGCGGCAGCTGGCGCCTGTTCAACGCACTGGCGGCCAAGGGCCACTTCGAGCTGGTCACCGCCGATCTCACCGATCCGGCCTCGCTGGCCGACGCGCTGGCGGCCTCGCCCAAGCTGGTGCTGGTGGAGACCCCGTCCAACCCGCTGCTGCGCATCACCGACCTGCGCGCGGTGATCGATGCCGCCCACCGCGCCGGCGCGCTGGTGGCGGTGGACAACACGTTCCTGTCCCCCGCGCTGCAGAAGCCGCTGGCGCTGGGCGCGGACCTGGTGCTGCACTCGACCACCAAGTACGTCAACGGCCACAGCGACGTGGTCGGCGGCGCGGTGGTGGCGGCCGATCCGGAGCTGCACCAGCAGCTGGCGTGGTGGGCCAACGCGCTGGGCCTGACCGGCTCGCCGTTCGACAGCTTCCTGACCCTGCGCGGGCTGCGCACGCTGGATGCACGCATGCGCGTGCACCAGGAGAACGCCAACGCCATCGCGGCGCTGCTGGACGGCCACCCGGCGGTGGAGAAGGTCTACTTCCCGGGCCTGGCCTCGCACCCCGGGCACGCCATCGCCGCGCGCCAGCAGTCCGGCTTCGGGGCGATGCTCAGCTTCGAGCTGCGCGGTGGCGAGCCGGCGGTGCGGGCCTTCGTCGACCGCCTGCAGTGGTTCACCCTGGCCGAGTCGCTGGGCGGGGTCGAGAGCCTGGTGGCGCATCCGGCGTCGATGACCCACGCGGCGATGAGCCCGGAGGCGCGTGCCAAGGCCGGCATCGGCGATGGCCTGCTGCGCCTGTCGGTGGGCATCGAGGCCGGCGAGGACCTGCTGGCCGATGTCGCCGCCGCGCTGGCGGCCGCCGCCGCCGCCGCGCAGGCCGCGGCCGAGCCGGTCAGCGCGTGAGCGGCCCCGCCGGCCTCCGCGCCCGCCAGGGGCGTGGCGCGCGCCTGGCATCCGCGCCGCGCAGGCTCGCCCTGCTGGGCACCGGCGCGGTCGGCAGTGCGTTCCTGCATCGCTACGGCGTGCTGCGTGAGCGCGGCCTGGCATTGCCCCCGATCACCTGGCTGGCCAACTCGCGCGTGGTGCTGCGCGCGGGGGTGGACCTGGACGCGGCGCTGGCGCTGGCCCGCGCGGCGCCGGCACGCCAGTCGGCCCTGCAGGGCTGGGCCGAGGCCGAGGCCCTGCGCGAGGGCGACGTGCTGGTCGATGCCACCGCCAGCGAGCTGGTCGCCAACTGGCATCCGGAATGGCTGGACCGCGGCGTCAACGTGGTCACCGCCAACAAGCTCGGCCACGGTGG
>JBQGEI010000049.1:0-5242 GCA_052039535.1 Pseudoxanthomonas sp. | reverse complement strand
GTTGCGCAGGGCGTCCAGGTCCTTGGCGAAGGCGGCAATGCCCTCGGCCAGCTTCTCGGTGGCCATCGCGTCGGCGGCCAGGTCGGCGGCGAAGGTCTCCGCGGTGGCGGGGGCCACGGTGCGGTCCTCGCGCGGCACCGGCGCCAGCTTGCGCTCCACCTGCCCGGTGGAGGCGTCCAGCTGCTCCAGCAGGTCCGGGGAGATGGTCAGGCGGTCGCAGCCGGCCAAGGCCAGCACCTGGTCCACCGAGCGGAACGAGGCGCCCATCACCACGGTGGCCGCGCCACGCTTCTTGAACTCCTCGTAGACGCCGCGCACAAAACGCACGCCCGGGTCCTCGTCGATGCTCGCCGGCACCTGGCCGCGGGCCTTGTACCAGTCGAGGATGCGGCCGACGAACGGCGAGATCAGGAACGCGCCGGCCTCGGCGCAGGCGATGGCCTGGGTCGGGTTGAAGATCAGCGTCAGGTTGCAGTCGATGCCTTCGGCCTGCAGCTGGCGCGCGGCTTCCACGCCTTCCCAGGTGGCGGCGACCTTGATCAGGATCTTCTCCGCCGGCACGCCACGCTCGGCGTACATGGCCATGAACTTGCGGGCCTTGGCGACGGTGGCGGCGGTGTCGTGCGCCAGGTCGGCGTCGACCTCGGTGGAGACGCGGCCCGGCACCAGCGCGCTGAGCATGGCGCCCACGCCGACGGTCAGGCGGTCGGCGATCTCGTCGACCACGGCGCGGCCGGTTTCACCCTGGGTACGCGCCCAGGCCAGTTCGCGCTCGATCAGCTCGGCGTACACCGGCAGGTCCAGTGCCTTCTTCACCAGGGTCGGGTTGGTGGTGCAGTCGACCGGGCGCAGGCGCGCGATCGCGTCGTAGTCGCCGGTGTCGGCCACCACCACGGACAGCTCGCGCAGCTGCTGCAGGCGGGAGGGAGATGAATTGTCGGGGCTGGTCATGTCGTTTCCTGGGAAGCGGATCGGGCATCGTAGCCGCACGGGCCGGGGCGACCTGGCGGGGTGTCGGCCCCGATTATGCGACGGCATGGGTGTTAGCGGTACCAGAGTGCTGCGTCCCATTCCCCGGCGTATGTCGCTGATCGGAAAGAAATCCTTGCGCCGTGGGCAGTTGCGCCACTGACAGCGCTGCCTTGGAGCCGCTGCTTTGTGTTAGTTTTCCCTGCCTTTTCGGGAGCCCTCCGCCAACATGACCGACCGCCTGCGCCGCACCAAGATCCTTGCCACCCTCGGCCCGGCGACCGATCCGCCCGGGGTCCTGGAGGCGCTGTTCCGCGCCGGTGTCAACGTCGTGCGCCTGAACTTCTCCCATGGCGACCCCTCCGGCCAGGCCAAGCGCGCCGCCGAGGTCCGCATCGCCGCGCAGAAGGTGGGCGCCGAGGTCGGCATCCTGGCCGACCTGCCGGGCCCGAAGATCCGCATCGAGCGCTTCGCCCAGGGCAAGATCACGCTGAAGATGGGCGACCGCTTCGACCTGGTGGCCGACGCCAACGCCCCGGCCGGCGACACCACCCAGGTCGGCGTCAGCTACCTCGGCCTGCCTGGCGACGTGGCGGCCGGCGACGTGCTGCTGCTGGACGACGGCCTGATGCAGCTGAAGGTCGAGCAGGTCGACGGCCCGCGGATCGTCTGCACCGTGCTCAACGACGGCGTGCTGTCCGACCGCAAGGGCCTGAACAAGCAGGGCGGCGGCCTGTCCCTGGGCGCGCTGACCGAGCGCGACAAGGAGCTGATCGGCATCGTCGCCAAGATCGGCGTGGACTTCATCGCCGTGTCCTTCTGCCGCAACGCGCAGGACATGAACGACGCCCGCGAGATCGCCCGCTCGCATGGTTGCGACGCGGCGCTGGTCTCCAAGATCGAGCGCACCGAGGCGATCGACAACCTGGCCGAGATCATCGACGCCTCCGACGTGGTGATGGTCGCCCGCGGCGACCTGGGCGTGGAGATCGGCGACGCCGAACTGCCGGGCCTGCAGAAGCGCATCATCAGCGAGTCGCTGGCCCGCAACCGCGTGGTGATCACCGCCACCCAGATGCTGCAGTCGATGGTCGAAAGCCCGATCCCGACCCGCGCCGAGGTGCTGGACGTGGCCAACGCGGTGATCGACGGCACCGACGCGGTGATGCTGTCGGCCGAGACCGCCGCCGGTGCGTACCCGGTCAAGGCGGTCGAGGCGATGGCGCGCATCTGCCTGGGCGCCGAGCGCCAGTTCCAGGCGCAGATCGACTTCGGCAAGGCCCAGCGCGGGCTGGAGCGGGCCGACCAGGCCATCGCCATGGGCACCATGTTCCTGTCCGAGCACATCGGCGTGCGCGCGATCGTGGCCATGACCGAGTCCGGCGGCACCCCGCGCTTCCTGTCGCGTTTCCGTGCCAAGTCCCCGATCTACGCCATCACCCGCCACGACGGCGCGCGCCGGCGCATGGCGCTGATGCGCGACGTGTTCCCGATCAACTTCGACAGCCGCGGCCTGACCCCGCGCGAGGCCGCGCGCGGCAGCATCCGCGTACTGGTCGACGCGGGCATGCTGGCCGAGGGCGACCGGGTGGTGTTCACCTCCGGCGAGCACATGGAAACGCATGGCGCGACCAACACCCTGCGGCTGCTGGAAGTGGGCCCGGACGGCCGCGCCAGCGGGCTCGGCGAGCTCTGATCCGGCACTTGCAGGCGTGATGTGCGAAGGGCGCCCGCGTGGCGCCCTTCGCGTATCCGGGGCCGCCCGCGGCCACCGGGTGGCTACGGCACCGCCGCTATACTCGCCGCCCCCCGTCCCCCGCGCAGGAATCCCGCAATGAGCATCGAACAGCTGGCCGAGACCGCACAGGCCCTCGTGGCGCCCGGCAAGGGCATCATCGCCATCGACGAGTCCACCGGCACCATCGGCAAGCGCTTCGCGGCGCTGGGGATCGACAACTCCGAGGACAACCGGCGGGCCTGGCGCGAGCTGCTGCTGACCACGCCCAGGCTGGCCGAGCATGTCTCCGGTGCGATCCTGTACGACGAGACCCTGCGCCAGTCCACGCGCGCCGGCGTGCCGTTCGCCCAGTACATGGCCGCGCAGGGCATCCTGCCGGGCATCAAGGTCGACCGCGGCACCGTGGCCTTGGCCGGGTATCCGGGCGAGCGGGTCACCGAGGGCCTGGACGGGCTGCGCGAACGGCTGCAGGAGTACTACGCGATGGGCGCGCGCTTCGCCAAGTGGCGCGCCGTGATCGCCATCGGCGAGGACACTCCCACCGGCACCTGCATCGACGTCAACTCCCATGCGCTGGCGCGCTATGCCGCCCTGTGCCAGGAGCAGGGCCTGGTGCCGGTGGTGGAGCCGGAGGTGCTGATGGACGGCGGCCATGACATCGAGACCTGCTACGAGGTCACCGAAGCGGTGCTGCGCTCGCTGTTCGGCGCGCTGTACGACCAGAACGTGCTGCTGGAGGGGACCATCCTCAAGGCATCGATGGTGGTGGCGGGCAGCGACTGCGAAGAGCAGGCGGACATCCAGGAAGTGGCCGAGTCCACCCTGATGTGCCTGAAGACCACCGTCCCGGCGATCCTGCCGGGCATCGTGTTCCTGTCCGGGGGCCAGGACGACGAGCGCGCCACCGCACACCTGGACGCGATGAACCGCCTCGGCCCCAATCCTTGGCCCCTGAGCTTCTCCTACGGGCGCGCGCTGCAGCAGGCGGCCATGCAGGTGTGGTCGCAGGACCTGGCCGGCAACGTGCGCAAGGCCCAGGACGTGGTCCACGCCCGCGCCCGGGCCAACGGCCTGGCCGCGTCGGGCCAGTGGCAGGGCGGCTGACGGCGGCACCGGGGCGGCGGCTGTCCGCGCGGCACGTGCCGCCGGCCCGGCCGGCGTCGTCCGCGGCGCTGCCGGCCGGCTACTCGGTATGCAGCTGCCCGCCGGGCTTGAAGACCCAGGTCCGGGTGACGTGCAGCACGTCCACGCCGTCGCGGGCCTCGGGCAACGGCGGGAACGGCTCGGCCAGGCGCACGATGCGCTCGACCGAGGCGTCCAGCAGGGGCGTGCCGCTGGAGCGCAGGATGCGGGTGCTTTCCACCGTGCCGTCGCGGCGCACCCCGACGCTGATCACCACCTGGCCGCCAAGGCGGCGACGGCGGGCTTCGTCGGGGTAGTTCAGGTTGCCGATGCGCTCGGCGCGGTCCACCCACTGGCGCAGGTAGCCGGCGTATTCGTACTCGCGGGTGCTGGCGGACACGAACTTGCGGGTCGGGCGGCGGGCGTACAGTTCCGAGCGCAGGTAGACCTCCGCGGCCAGGCGCGCCATCTCGGCATCCCGTGCCGCGCGCGCCGGGCTGGCAGGCGCCACCTGGGGTTCGGCCCGCTCCCGCGGCTGCGCTTCCGGCACCGGATCCTCGCCGCGGCGGCTGGCCACCACCCGCGCCTGCGGTTCGGGCGCCGGTGCGGCCTCGCGCCGCTGCTCGGGCAGGGGCGCCTGGCCGGGGTCGCCACGCGCGACCACGCCCGGCTGGCTGTCACGCGGCCGCTGGGGCAGCTCGTGCTCGCCCCCGCCGCGGTTGTTGGCCTGGGCCAGGAAATCGGCCTGTTCCGGCGTCAGCTCGGTGCGGGTGTTGCTGAAGATCACGTCCAGGGTCGGCACCAGCGGGGCCTCGCCGCGGAAGGCGAAGCCCACCCCCAGGATCACGATCCCGTGCACCAGCGCCGACAGCACCAGGGTGGCGGTCAGGCGCTGCCGTTCCCCGATGCGCGGCGGCACGGGCGGGGCCGCCGGAGTGCTCATGCCGCCGGCCCGGCCTCGATGGCGTCGAACAGCAGCCCGGCGATGTTCAGCCCGAACTGGGCGTCCAGTTCGCGCACGCAGGTGGGGCTGGTGACGTTGACCTCGGTCAGGTAGTCGCCGATCACGTCCAGGCCGACGAAGCGCATGCCGCGGCGGCGCATCTCCGGGCCGACCTGGGCCGCGATCCAGCGGTCGCGCTCGCTCAGTGGGCGGCCCTCGCCGCGTCCGCCGGCGGCGAGGTTGCCACGGAACTCGTCGCCCTGCGGGATCCGCGCCAGGCAATAGTCCACCGGCTCGCCGTCGACCAGCAGGATGCGCTTGTCGCCGGCGCTGATCTCCGGCAGGTAGCGCTGTGCCAGGGCCAGCCGGCGGCCGCCCTCGGTCAGCGTCTCCAGGATCACATTGAGGTTCGGGTCGCCGGCCTGGCTGAGGAAGATCGAGCGCCCGCCCATGCCATCCAGGGGCTTGAG
>JBQGEI010000048.1:0-5560 GCA_052039535.1 Pseudoxanthomonas sp. | reverse complement strand
TCCGGCGATGGAGGATTTCCAGATCGACATCATGATCGGCGAGGGCCCGGCCGCGCGCTCGATCAAGCTGGACCTGCCGCCGTTCACCCTGATCGGCGCCACCACCCGCGCCGGCCTGCTGACCGCGCCGCTGCGCGACCGCTTCGGCATCGTCCAGCGCCTGGAGTTCTACAGCGTCGAGGAACTGACCCGCATCGTGCGCCGTTCGGCGGCCATCCTGGCCATCGACTGCACCGCCGACGGCGCAGGGGAGATCGCCCGTCGCGCGCGTGGCACCCCGCGTATCGCCAACCGCCTGCTGCGCTGGGTGCGCGACTACGCCCAGGTACGCGCCGGCGGGCGGATCGACAAGGCCGTGGCCGAAGCGGCGATGGCCATGCTCAAGGTCGACCCGGAAGGCTTCGACGAGCTGGACCGGCGCCTGCTCAACACCATCATCGGCCACTTCGACGGTGGCCCGGTGGGCGTCGAGTCGCTGGCGGCTTCGCTGTCGGAAGAGCGTGGCACGCTGGAAGACGTGATCGAGCCATACCTGATCCAGCAGGGCTTCCTGGTGCGCAGTGCACGCGGACGCATGGCGACCTCCAAGGCCTACCGCCACCTGGGCCTGTCGGTGCCGGCGCGGGATACCGGCGAGCTGTTCTGATCACGAGCGGTTCGGCTGCCACTGGCAGCTGACGCCACGGGTGATGATCCGGAGCCGGGTCTCCAGGTACGTGCCGAGGCGACGGCGGGCACAGACAGCCAGCAAGCCAGGAATCTGACTGAAGCCGGGACCGGAGGTCCCCCGTTGTCGACGTCGGTGGGAGCCGCGCCGCGGCGGCAGTGTTCCTGGCCGCCCGGGCGCACGTCCTGTGCGCGTTCGCTACCGCTGCACATCCATGTGCTGCCGCCAGGACACACCGACGCATCGCGTCTTTCGATGCGTTGCGGGCGCAGCTTCGGCAAGAAGAAGAGACGCGGTTCGGCCTTCGGGTCGCTGTGTCCCTTGGAGGTCGCATCCGGGCGCTCAACAGCTGTGGCCTCTCATGCCTGGCATGGACATCCGGCCCGTACCCGGACGCTGGACGTCATCGAAGCAGCAGATCCGAAGCCTGCGAAGGACGCCGCACCCCGGGTATCCGGGACAAGCGGCACAGGAACGTGTCGCGGCCGCTCGTGCGCAGATGGATGTGCGCACGATATCCGGTGTGCGGCGGCCCCGTCCGAAGCCGGCTCCCAGTCTTTGCCCTTGTCGTTGCTCCCACGCTTCCTGCAGGAACGGTCGTGCAGCCGCTATCCGTCGCGACGCTGCGCCGCCATCCGCGCGCAGATCTCCACGGCCGCCTGCAGGCTTGATGGATCGGCGATCCCCTTGCCGGCCAGGTCCAGCGCCGTGCCATGGTCCACCGCCACGCGCGGGTAGGGCAGGCCCAGGGTCAGGTTCACCGCGCGCTCGAACCCGCTGTACTTGAGCACCGGCAGTCCCTGGTCGTGGTACATCGCCAGCACCGCGTCGAAGCCGCGCAGCTTGCCCGGCAGGAACGCGGTGTCGGCCGGCAGCGGCCCGGCCAGCCGCATGCCCCTGGCCCGCAGGTCCTCCAGCACCGGGCGCATCACGTCCAGTTCCTCGCGCCCGAGGTGTCCGTCCTCGCCGGCGTGCGGATTCAGGCCCAGCACGGCGATCACCGGAGAGGCGATGCCGAAGTCGCGCTGCATGGCATCGTGCAGGATGCCCAGCACGCGCCGCAGCAGCGCCGCATCGATGGCATCGGCGACCTCGCGCAGGGGCAGGTGGGTGGTCGCCAGCGCGACCCGCACCACGTCGTTGGCCAGCATCATCACCACCTCGCAGCCGGCATGGCCGGCCAGCAGCTCGGTGGTGCCGGTGTAGGGGATGCCGCCCTCGTTGATGGTCGACTTCTGCACCGGGCCGGTGACCATCCCGTCGAAGCGGCCCTCCAGGCAACCGGCGGCGGCGGCGAGCAGGGCGTCGACCACGGCCCGGGCATTGCGCGGGTCAGGCTGGCCGGGACGGACCGGAGCGGGGTTGCGCACCGGTTGCAGCGGCAGGTCGCCGGGCTGGCCGGCGACGGCGTCCCCGGCCAGCAGGTTCAGCGGTAATCCGAGCGCCGCGGCGGCGGCATGCAGGGCGTCGGGGTCGGCAAGGGCGACCAGGCGGCAGTCGGTGCGCGGTGCCTGTGCCAGGCGCACGCACAGTTCGGGCCCGACCCCGGCCGGTTCGCCGGGAACCAGCGCCAGCCTGGGCAGGGCCACGGCTCAGTTGCCCGGCGTGGTCTCGGCGCGGTCGCCGGTGCGGAACACCACGTACGCCTCGCCACGCAGTTCCTGCAGGTGGCGCTCGTACTCTTCTTCCAGCTTGCGCCGGCCAATGGTGTCGCGGACCTGTGCGCGGCGGTTCTCGTCGGTCACGTCGCTCTGGCGCATGCCCACGCGCTCGATCACGTGCCAGCCGGCGTCGGTGCGGAACGGCTGGGAGATGCCGCCGTCCTCCAGCGAGGTGACCTGGCGGCCGAAGTCCGGGCCGTAGGCATCGGCCGGGAACCAGCCCAGGTCGCCGCCCTGGCCGCGGGTGTTGGTGTCCTCGGACGATTCACGCGCCACGTCCTGGAACGCGGCGCCGCCCACCACGCGCGCGCGCAGGGTGTCGATCTTGGCGCGGGCGGTAGCCTCGTCCTGGCGGTCGTTGACGCGCACCAGGATGTGGCGCACGTGGTACTCGGTGACCGTCATCGCCGGCGCCTGGGCGCTGTCGCGCACTTCGGACAGGCGCAGCAGCTGGAAGCCGCTGGGGCCGCGCACCGGGCCGAGGATCTGGCCAGGCTGCATCTGCCCGATCTGCTGGGCGAACGCCGAGGGGATCTCGTCCTGGCTGCGCCAGCCCAGGTCGCCGCCTTCCAGCGCGTTGGGGCTGTCCGAGTAGCGGACCGCGGCGGCGGCGAAGTCCATCTCGCCCTTGTTGATGACGTTGAGGATGCCCTCGATCTTGCGCTGGCCGGTGGCGATCTGCTCGGCGGTGGCGCCGTCGGGCAGGCCGACCACGATGTGCGACAGGCGGTACTGCCGGCCGCCGGTGGCCTCGCGGTCGAGCGCGGCGTCCACTTCGCCCTCGCTGACGTTGATGCGCTGGATGAAGCTCTGGCGCAGGCGCTGGACGGTGATCTCGTCGGTCAGCGAGCGGCGGAATTCTTCGAAGGACAGCCCGTCGGCGGTCAGGCGCTGGCGCAGGCCATCCACGCTCAGGCCGTTCTGCTGGGCGATCGAGGCGATGGTCTGGTTGATCTCCTGGTCGCTGACGCGGATGCCCTGCTGGCGCGCACGGGCGACCTGCAGCCTGACCAGGACCAGGCGCTCGAGCACCTGGCGTTCCAGCACCGCGCGCGGCGGCAGCTGGTTCTCGCGGCCGGCGTACTGGGCGGCGATGTTGCGGATCGCCAGCTCCAGCTCGCTCTGCAGGATCACCTCCTCGTCCACGATCGCGGCGATGCGCTCGACCGGCTGCAGCTGTTGCTGGGCCTGGGCCACGCTGGCGGGAGGGAGGAACAGCAGCGCGGAAGCCGCCAGGAGAATCGCGGGAAGGCGTCGGCTCATGGACTCACGGAATGAGGTTCGGATCGTAATCGTCCGGATCGGGCGTCGTATTGCTGGGCGGGACCAGGTACAGGTCGTCGCGGTGGTAGCCGAGAATAGCACGGCGCAAAGTCCGCTCAGTGTCCTGGCCGGCCGAGCCCAGGCCCTTGAGCACGAACTCCACCTGCAGCGCGTTGTCCAGGTCGCCCTCGCGGTTGCGCACGTAGCGGCGCGCCACCGCGCGCACGGCCAGGCAGCAGCTGTCCCACTGCACGCCGGCGATGGCCTCCAGGAGCTTGTCGTCGGCGATGGAGTGGTAGTACCGGCCCACCAGGCTCCAGGTCGGGTTGATCGGGTACAGGAACGAGAAGTCGGCCTGCTCCAGCAGGTCGCGGCGGTAGCGGTAGCTGAGGTTGACCACGCCGTCGCCGGGCCACAGGTAGCGCGCGCGCACGCTGGCCAGGTCCTCGCGACGGAACTTGGGATCCCACTGGTAGGACGCGCCCAGGTTCCAGCGGTCGTTGATCATGTAGTTGGCGTCCGCCACCCATGCCGACTTGCCCTGCGCCACCGGGGTCTCGCCCGGCGCCACCACGCGCGAGTCCTCGAAGTAGCGGATCTGGCCCACGCTGGCCGAGAGCTTCTCGCGGCCGTCCGCCTGGCGGATCAGGCGCGTGCTCAGGGCCACGGTCAGCTGGTTGGCGTCGGTCTGGCGGTCGGCGCCGGAATACCGGTTGTCACGGAACAGCTGGCCCCAGCTGAAGGTGAAGGGCCGGGTATCGAACAGCGGCAGGTTGTCCTGCTCGCGGTACGGGGCGTACAGGTAGAACAGGCGCGGTTCGAGGGTGTGCAGGAAACGCTCGCCGCCCCAGTCCGCCTCCCGGTCGAAGTACACGCCGGCGTCGAAGCTGGCCACCGGCAGGCTGCGGGTGGGGTTGTCCTCGCCGCCCAGCTGGCCGGCAAGCTCCTGGTCCAGCTGGTAGGCGGTGTAGCGCCAGGCCAGGGTCGGCGTGGCATACCACGCCGGGCCGCCCAGGCGTGCCGACACGTAGGGCTTGAGGTCCAGGCGGCTGCCCGCCGGCCGGGCGGTGTGCTGGAAGCGGACCGCCTCGGCGTACACGCCCGCGTCCAGCCAGCGGCCCAGCGGCTGCTGCCAGTTGCCGAACACGCGCGGCAGCCGGCTGTAGGGCAGGTTGTCGTCGGTCAGGGTGTAGTCGGTGAGCTGGTAATGCTCGGCCATCGCGCCGGCGGTCCAGTTCGCCCCGGTGCCGAACACCCCGGCGGTGCTCTGCAGGTAGGAGGCGGAGACGCCCGCCAGCCGGTTGGAGAAGTCCTCCACGTAGCGGTCGTCGCTGACCCAGGACAGGTTGGCGCGCGCCTGCCAGTGGCGGTCGATGTTGTGGTACCCGCTGAACTGGAAGCGGCCGCGGTCGCGGTTGCGCAGGTCGTCGCCGGGCATGTAGCTGCCGGAGACGATGCCGCGGCCACCCTCGTAGAGGTAGCGGAACTCGCTGTCCAGCATCAGCCCGCGCTTGGTCATGATCCGCGGGGTCAGCGTGGCGTCGTAGTTGGGCGCCAGGTTGAGGTAGACCGGCTGGCGATAGTCGAAGCCGTTGCGGCCGGAGGTGCTGACCGAGGGATAGAGCAGGCCGGTGCGGCGGCGGTCGTCCACCGGGAACTTGATCCACGGCACGTACAGCACCGGGAAGCGGCCCATGCGCAGCACCGCGTTGCGGGCCACGCCGAAGCCTTCGTCGTTGTCCACGTCGATGCGCTGGGCGCGCAGCTCCCACGCCCGCTGCGACGGCTCGCAGGTGCTGTAGGTGGAGTGGTACATCTGGCCCACCGGGCCGCGCATGGAGATGGAGTCGGCGCCGCCGTTGCCGCGCCGGTCGACCAGCTGGTAGCGGATGTTGGTGATGACGTGGCTGTCGTCGTCCTGGCTGCCCTCGGCGCGGTCGGCGACGATGCGGATGCCCGAGTCCTGGTA
>JBQGEI010000047.1:0-4406 GCA_052039535.1 Pseudoxanthomonas sp. | reverse complement strand
CGCCGTGCAGCTGGTCCAGCAGGGCCTCGAACTCGTCGTCGTCGATCATGCCCGCCGCGGCGGGCGCGGACGGGGCGGGCGCGGCGACGGCGCCGGGCATCGTGCCGCCATGCAACTGGTCCAGCAGCGCCTCGAACTCGTCGTCGCTGATCATGCCGTCGGCGCTGGCGGACGCGGGCGCCAGCGGCAACGGTGCCGGGGCCGGGGCCGCCGCGGGCGCGGCTGCCTCCAGCGCGAACTGGGCGACCAGTTCGGCCGGGGCGTGCGGCGGCTCGGAGCCGTCGGCCAGCGCGTCGAGCATCGCCTGCAGCCAGTCCAGCGAACGCTGGGCGGCGTCGAAATGCAGCGGATCCAGCTCGGCCTGGCCGGCGCGCACCGCACCGAGGGTTTCCTCGGCCGCATGGCACAGCTCCACCATCGGCTGCACGCCGAGGAAGCCGGCGCCGCCCTTGAGGGTGTGGAAGCCGCGGAACACCGCATTGAGCTGGCCGGCATCGCCGGGGGCACGCTCCAGGTCGACCAGCTGCTCGCCGAGCCGGTCCAGGATCTCCTGCGCCTCGATGATGAAGTCCGCGGCGATTTCCGGCGTGACCCCGCTCATGGCTACAGCCCCAGGTCCGACAGCAGCGCGTCGGCGTCGTTCTGCGACACCGCGTGGCGGTCGATCCCGGCCACGGCCGGTCCGGCCAGGGACGCGGCCGGCGGCTCGGCCCGCGGCGGCAGCCCGAGCTCGCCGAAGCCTTCGTGCACGCGGCGCACGATCCCGGCGACGCGGCGGATGATCTGGCCGGTGATGTCCTGGTAGCTCTGGGTCAGGCCGATCTCGGTGAGGTTGCGGCGCAGGTGGTCCAGCGCCTGCTCCTGGCCCGGCGCCACGCCCGCTTCGCGCAGGCCTTCCACCAGGGTGCGGCATTCGTCGGCCAGGTCGAGGGTGCGGTGGGTCGCCTGCTCGGTCATGGCGACCACGTGGTCCAGGCGCGCGCAGGCGTCGTCCAGTTCCACCTCGCGGCCATCGCTGCCGGGGACCTGCGGCAGCTCGCCCAGCGCCTGGCTCAGTTCACGCGCCAGCCGGCCCAGGCCCTGGACCAGCGGACGGGTGCGGGCGGCGGCCAGCGCCTCGATCTCGGCGCGCAGCGCGCTCTCGTCGCCGCGCTCCAGCGCGTCCAGTGCGTCGTGCAGGCGCTGGACCAGGGCGGCCCGTTCCGGGGAGTGGGCGGCGCTCATGCGCTGGTCGCCAGCCGCTCGAAGATCTTGCCCAGCTTCTCCTCGAGGGTCTGGGCGGTGAACGGCTTGATGATGTAGCCGTTCACGCCGTTCTGGGCCGCCTCGATGATCTGCTCGCGCTTGGCCTCGGCGGTGACCATCAGCACCGGCAGGGTCTTGAGCTTGGGATCGGCGCGGATGGCGCGCAGCAGGTCGATGCCGGTCATGCCGGGCATGTTCCAGTCGGTGACGACGAAGTCGAACGGCTGCGTGCGCAGGGCCGCCAGCGCGGTATGGCCGTCATCGGCCTCCGCGGTATTGCTGTAGCCCAGATCGTTGAGCAGGTTCTTGACGATGCGCCGCATCGTCGAGAAGTCGTCCACGATCAGGATCCGCATGTTCTTGTTCACTTCGTGCTCCGTTTGCGTTGCCTTGGGCGGCGCGTCAGTCCGTTTCCAGACCGGCGTCGCGTGATTCGTACTGGGACAGGCGGCCGCGCAGCCGCAGCACCGCCTGGCCGTGGATCTGGCACACCCGCGACTCGCTGACCCCGAGCACCGCGCCGATCTCCTTGAGGTTCAGTTCCTGCTCGTAGTACAGCGACAGCACCAGCTGCTCGCGCTCCGGCAGCTGGCCGATGGCGGCCGCCAGCTCGCGCCCGAAGTCGCCGCGCTCCAGCACCTGCTGCGGGGTGGGGCTGTTGCTGTTGACCTGCACGTCGCCGTGGTCCTCCACGTGCGAGTCCAGGCTCAGCACCTGGCCGCGCGAGGCGTCCTCCAGCAGCCGCAGGTAGTCCGGCAGCGGCATGTCGAGCCGGGCCGCCACTTCCTGGGGCGCGGCGGCGCGGCCGGTGGCCTGCTCGATCTCGCGCACCGCCGCGGCGGCGTCGCGCGGGCGGCGGTGCACCGAGCGCGGCACCCAGTCGCCGCGGCGGATCTCGTCGATCATCGATCCGCGGATGCGGATCGAGGCGTAGGTCTCGAACGAGGCGCCCTGGTCCGGGTCGTAGCTGCGGCCGGCCTCGATCAGGCCGATCATCCCGGCCTGGATCAGGTCGTCGACCTCGACGCTGGCCGGCAGCCGCGCGGCCAGGTGGTGGGCGATGCGCCGCACCAGGTCGGCGTGCCGGGTCACCGTCTCCTCGCTGCTGCCGCGCTGCACGGCGCGGTATTCGGCCACCGCGTTCATGCGGCCGCGCCCTGGCGGATCCCGTTGCGGATCAGCCGGTCGACGAAGAACTCGATGTTGCCGCGCGGTGCGCTCGGGGCTTCCCAGCGCGCGGTGCGGCGGGCGATCTCGGCGATGGCGCGGGCCGAGGGGCTGGCGGGGTAGGCGGTGGCGACGGCCTGCTGGCGCTGCACCGCCATGCGCAGCCAGTCGCACTGCGGCACCGCACCGAGGAAGTTGAGCGAGACATCGCCGAGGAAGCGCTCGCACACCCGCGACAGCTTGTCGTACAGCGCCCGGCCCTCTGCCGGGCTGCGCACCATGTTGGCGACCACCTGGACCCGGTCCACGCCGCGCTCGCGCGACAGCACCTTGATCAGCGCGTAGGCGTCGGTGATCGAGGCCGGCTCGTCGCAGACCACCACCACCGCGTCCTGCGCGGCCTGGCAGAAGGTCAGCACGCTGTCGGTGATGCCGGCGGCGGTGTCCACCACCAGGATGTCCAGGTCGCGCTGGAGGTCGTTGAACACGTTGACCAGGCCCACGTGCTGGGCCGGCTGCAGCTCGGCCATGTGCCGGCGGCCCGAGGCGGCCGGCACCACCAGCATGCCGTTGGGACCCTCGAGGATCACGTCCTCCAGCTCGCAGCGGCCGGCGACCAGGTCCGCGAGGGTGTGCTGCGGCGACAGGCCCAGCAGCACGTCGACGTTGGCCAGGCCCAGGTCCGCGTCCAGCAGCAGGGTGCGCTTGCCCAGCGCCGCCAGCGAGGCGGCCAGGTTGACCGACAGGTTGGTCTTGCCCACGCCACCCTTGCCGCCGGTGACGGCGATGCTGCGGACAGGAGCGGGCGGGGCGGGATTCATCGGCAGGTTGGCAGCGGCGGGAAAGGGGGGGCGGGGCTCATGCGACGGCATGGTCGTGCTCCGGGATGTTCGGCTTATCGGCAGCGCGGCGCAGATCTTCAAGGCGCAGCACCAGGCTCGGCGCATTGGCCCGGTGCAGGTCGTCCGGCACGCGCTGGCCATCGGTGATCCAGGTCAGCGGCAGCTGGTGGTCCACCACCACCGACAGGGCGCTGCCCAGGCGGCCGGTCTCGTCCACCTTGGTCAACACCACGCCCTGGGGGCGGGCCGGGGTGAAGCGGCGCACCACCTCGTCCAGGTCGGCGTAGTGGGAATTGGCCGGCAGCACCAGCAGGGTGCTGACATTGCGCGCAGCCCGCAGCCAGTTGAGCTGGCCGGCCAGGGCGCGGTCGCGCTGGCCCAGGCCGGCGGTGTCCACCAGCACCAGGCGGTAGTCCTGCAGGCGCTGCAGCAGCCCGATCAGGGCCGCGTCGCTGTCGGCCTCGTGCACCGCGATGCCCATCTGGCGGCCGTAGCCGTGCAGCTGCTCGCGGCCGCCGATGCGGGCGGTGTCGGTCGTGACCAGGGCGATGTCGCGCGGGCCGTGCTGGGCGACGAAGCGCGCGGCCAGCTTGGCGATGGTGGTGGTCTTGCCGGCGCCGGTCGGGCCGACCAGGGCGATCACGCCGCCGGCCTCCAGCGGGTCCACCGGGCAGACCGGCAGGCGCCGCGAGATCAGCCCCAGCATCAGGCCGCGGCCGCGGTGCTCGGGGGTGTCGGCCGGCAGTTCCAGCACGATGTCGCGGGTGATGCCGGCATCGAAGCCGTAATCCTCCATCAGCTCCATCGCCTGCAGTCGCACCGGCGAGCCGCGCAGGCGCTCGTCGGTCAGGCGGTGCATCTCGCGCTCGATCATCGTGCGCATCTGCGCCAGTTCCTCGCGCATGGCCAGCAGCTGGGCGTCATTGGCCGGCGCCGGCGCGGGGGGCACCGCGACCAGGGACGGGGGCGGCGGCGCGTGCGCCGGGGGCGGCACGGGAGCCGGCGCAGGCTCCGGCGTGGCCTCCCGCACCGGCGCGGCCATGACCACTTCCGGCGGCAGCACCGCCACCGCGCGTGCGGTGGGAGGGGCCAGCGCGGCAGCCATGGCCGAGGCGAAATCGGCCGCCGGCGCGGGATCGGCCATGGCGGCCG
>JBQGEI010000046.1:0-5071 GCA_052039535.1 Pseudoxanthomonas sp. | reverse complement strand
CCGGCCCCTCTCCATGCCCGGCGTCCGGCTCAGGCGCCCGCGCGCCGCGGGCCGGCGCCCAGCAGCCGCGCCGGCAGCATCAGCAGCGCCTGCAGCAGCGCGAACACCGCCGAACAGGTGATGCCCACCAGCCGCAGCGGCAGGGACACCAGCCAGGCCAGCGGCCACAGCAGCAGGGCCAGCAGCGCCAGGGGCCAGCACAGCACCAGCAGCACGCACCAGGCGGCAAGCGCGAACAGGGTAGTCATGGGCGAAGGCTCGACCGGGAGGACCTGGCCCAGCGTGGCCGCCGCCACCGCCCACCGCAACGGCCTTGCGACCGGAGGCGGCCCGGGCCGACCAGAGCCCGCCTGACGCCGACCGGACGGGCGCGGCTACGGCGCCGGCTCGGGCGCCGACAGGGCCTTGCTGTACATCCCGGAGCGGTCGAAGCAGCAGGCACGCCGCTTGCCACCGGCGAGCATGTCGCAGGCGGTGGCGATGCGCCTGGGGCGCGTCTCGGCCTTGCGGCCGGAAGTGATCCACTGGATCCAGTCACGCCGCGCCATCGGGGTGATGTCCTCCCAGGTCGCCATTGCCGCAGGGCTGGCGTGCAGTGCCTGGCGGAGGTCGTCCGGCACGTCCGGCTCGGGCTCGCGTTCCACCGGCGTGATCGCCAGCGCCACCTGCTGTCCGGGTTCCACGTCCGCGGCCGCGCGCAGGGCGGCATCGACCTTCAACCAGTGGCCGCCCTTGCCGTCCGGCTCGAGGGTGGCGTCGAAGGGCCGCCCGGCGAGCGTGCCGGACACGCTGACCTGGGCGCGCGATGGCAGCTTCGCGCTGGCGGCGGCCGGCAGCACCAGGAAGGTCCAGTCGGCATCGGCCGGGCGCAGCGGGCGCGACAGGCGGGCCTTGAAACGGATCGCGGTGGTGGGGCGTGCCATGGACGCAAGGCTACTCCGGACCGCGGCGGGAAATCACCGTGGCCGCACCCCTCCCCCGGGGCGCGGCCACGGCCAGCGGGTCACCGGGTTGAGGTGGCCCTCGCCGCGACCCCCGTCACGGCGCCCCCAGCATGCCGCGCAATGGCGGCGGGGGACGGTTCCAGCCTGCAGTGTGTTCGAACCATCCGAACCCCCTTTCGGACCCCTGTCCCGGTCGCGATCGCGACCAGGGGGAGGCCAGGCGGCGGTCCGAGGACCTGCCCGGCTGAGATGCCGCGCTCCCCCGAGTCGCGCACCCCTCCCGCCATCAACATAGCGCGCTTTGATCGCTGTGTGAACGCTACCAGCCGGTAATCGATGGTGCGGCGCGACGGGCGGGCCGGAATGTGGGCCGCGTCGCCTTTTCGCCGGTCCCGCCAGCGGTAGCGCGCTCACACCGGTGAATCGCCGCCCAACCTTCATGCGCGCACGCATTGCAATTCAATTAACCGAAAAATTAAATCGCGGCATGAACCGTGACTCCAGAACTCCGCGCGGCAGCCCCGCGGCTTCGGCCCCCCCTTCGACAGCGGCAGGTCCGCAAGCCGCGCGCCGCGATGCCGCCCCGCGTCGCGCCCGCGGGCGCCCCCAGGCGGACAGTCCCGACCTGCGCGCGAGGCTGCTCGATGCGGCGCTGGAGTGCTACGTGCAGCACGGCATCGCCGCCACGCGGCTGCGCGACATCGCCGCGGCGGCGGCCGTGACGCCGGCGCTGGTGCACTACTACTACAGCGACGCGGCGGGCCTGCGCGAGGCGGTCATCCGCGAGCGGCTGATGCCGGTCTTCGAGCAGGTGCGCGATTCGCTGCTGGGCGTGCCGGGGGCGCCGCTGCGCGACGTGGTGGCCGGGTTCGTCGATGGCATCTGCGCCCAGGTGGCGGCGCACCCCTGGCTGCCGGGGCTGTGGATCCGCGAAGTCGCCAGTGAGGGGGGCGACCTGCGCGAGCTGCTGCTGCACCACCTTGCGCCGCAGATCGCCACGGTGATGGCCGCGCGCTTTGCCGCCGAACAGGCCGCCGGCCGGCTCAACCCGGCGCTGGATCCGCGCCTGCTGATGGTCTCGCTGGTGGGGCTGACCCTGTTCCCCGCCTCCGGCATCCCGGTCTGGCGCCAGCTGTTCCGGGCCGCCGACCTGGACATCGGCCACATCCGCACCCATGCGCTCGCCCTGCTCGAGCGCGGCCTGGAGCTCCCCGCATGAGCCGCATGTCCATTGCCGTCCGCGCCGCCGTCGTGGCGCTGCTCGGTGCCGTCCTGGCCGGGTGCGCCCCGGCCTCGGACCAGGCGCTGGGCACCCTCGAGTACGACCGCATCACCCTCCCCGCCCCGGCCGCCGAGCGCATCGCCAGCATCGAGGTGCGCGAAGGCGAGCAGGTGCGCGCCGGCCAGCGCCTGCTGACGCTGGAACGCGTCCGCGGCGACGCGCAGCTGGCGGCCTCGCAGGCCGAAGTCGCTCGCCAGCGCCAGGTGGTCGAAGAGCTGCGCAACGGCGCCCGCGACGAGGACATCGCCCAGGCCCGCGCCAACCTGTCCGCCGCGCAGGCGCAGGCGCGCGATGCGCGCGCCTATTACGCGCGGCTGCCGCCGCTGGGCGCGCGGCAGCTGGTGGCCGCCGCGGAGGTGGATCGTGCCCGCGCCGCCGCCGGCAACGCCGATGCCCAGGTGGCCGCCGCGCGCGCCGCGCTGCAGGAGCTGGAGAACGGTGCCCGCCCCGAGCAGCTCGCCCAGGCCGAGGCCGCGCTGGCGGCCGCCGAAGCACAGCTGCGCGGCCAGGCCGACACCACCGGCCGGCTGGACCTGGTCGCCCCGCGCGCCGGGCGGGTGGACAGCCTGCCTTACCGTGCGGGCGACCAGGCGGCGGTGGGCGCACCGCTGGCGGTGCTGCTGGTGGGCCAGCGGCCGTATGCGCGCATCTATGTGCCGGAGCCGCTGCGCATGCGGGTGGCGGTGGGCGATGCGGTGCGCGTGCACGTGGGCGCCAAAGGCGAACGCAGCCATGGGGGACGCGTGCGGATGATCCGCAGCGAGCCGGCGTTCACCCCCTACTACGCGCTGACCGGCAAGGACGCCGCGCGCCTGAGCTACCTGGCCGAGGTGGAGCTGGACGAGGATGCCGCCGGCCTGCCGGCGGGCCTGCCCCTGCGGGTGGAGTTCGCCGATGGCCAGTGACGCGGGGCGGACCGGCCGTCCCGCGCCCGGCGGCGGCACCGTCGACGGCGGCCATGGCGACGCCGACGTGGCCATCCGCGCCCGTGGCCTCAGCAAGTGCTTCGGCCCGCTGCGCGCGGTCGACGGGGTCGACCTGACTGTGCCGCGCGCCCACGTGTACGGGTTTCTCGGCCCCAACGGCTCGGGCAAGTCGACCACCATCCGCATGCTGTGCGGGCTGCTGACCCCGAGCGAAGGCGAGATCCAGGTGCTGGGCCTGCGGGTGCCGGAGCAGGCCGACGCGCTGCGCCTGCGCATCGGCTACATGACCCAGAAGTTCTCGCTGTTCGAGGACCTGTCGGTGCGCGAGAACCTGGAGTTCCTGGCCGCGGTGTATGGCCTGTCGCGCCAGCGCAGCCGCCAGCGGGTGGACGAGCTGGTGGAGCGCTACCGCTTCGGCGACCGCCAGCAGCAGCTGGCCGGCACCCTCAGCGGCGGCCAGAAGCAGCGCCTGGCCCTGGCCGGCGCGGTGATCCACGGGCCGGAACTGCTGTTCCTGGACGAGCCCACCAGCGCGGTGGACCCGGAGTCGCGCCGCGATTTCTGGGAGGCGCTGTTCGCCCTGGCCGACGCCGGGACCACCCTGCTGGTCTCCACCCACTACATGGACGAGGCCGAGCGGTGCCACCGCATCGCCATCCTCGACCGCGGCGTGCTGGTGGCCGATGGCACGCCCGGGCACCTGGCCGGCGCGCTGGCCGGGCGCACGGTGGAAGTGCAGGCGCCGCAGCCGCGGCGCGCGCACGAGGCGCTGGTGGCGCTGCCGCAGGTGATCAGCGTCGCCCAGATCGGCAACAGCCTGCGGGTGCTGGCCACCCGCGAGGCCGGCGACGTGGAGGCGGCGGTAGGCGATGCCCTGCGTCGCGCCGGCGTGGCCGGCGAGGTGGCCGCCTCCGATCCCAACCTGGAGGACGTGTTCGTGGCCGCCACCCGCGGCCGTGCGCGCGAACGCGGGGAACCGGCATGAACGGCCGCCGGCTGTGGGCGGTGGTGCTCAAGGAGCTGCGCCAGATCCGCCGCGACCGGATCAGCATGGCGCTGATCATGATCATCCCGATCATCGACCTGCTGCTGTTCGGCTACGCGATCAACTTCAATCCGCGCAACCTGGACGCGGCCATCGCCGACCAGGCCATGACCGCCACCTCGCGCGCGGCGGTGATGGACATCGCTGCCACCGGCGTGGTGCGCACCACGGCCGTGGCCGATACGCCGCAGCAGCTGGTGGACATGCTGCGCCGGGGCGAGGTGAGCGTGGGGATCGTGGTGCCGCCGGATTTCGACCGGCGCCTGGCCGATGGCCGCCCGGCGCTCCAGGTGATGGTCGATGGCACCGACACGGTAGTGCAGGCGGCGGCCAACCAGATCGCGCAGACGCCGCTGGAAGGTGCCAGCGGCGGGCGCCCGGTGCGGGCCAGGCCGCAGATCGAGGTGGTGGCCTTCTACAACCCGGAGCGGCGCAGCGCGGTGAGCATCGTGCCGGGGCTGATCGGCATCATCCTGACGATGACCATGACCATGTTCACCGCGATGGCCATCGTGCGCGAGCGCGAGCACGGCAACATGGAGCTGCTGATCGCCACCCCGCTGGACCGCAGCGAGCTGATGCTGGCCAAGGTGCTGCCCTACGCGGCCATCGGCCTGGTGCAGACCACGCTGATCCTGGGCCTGGGCATCTGGATGTTCGACGTGCCGCTGCTGGGCAGCCTGCTGGACGTGTACGTCGCCGCGCTGCTGCTGATCGTGGCCAACCTGGCCCTGGGCCTGCTGATCTCCACCCGGGCGCAGTCGCAGTTCCAGGCGATGCAGATGACGATCTTCGTGTTCCTGCCGTCGATCCTGATCTCCGGGTTCATGTTCCCGTTCGCCGGCATGCCGCCGGTGGTGCAGTGGGTCGCGGA
>JBQGEI010000045.1:0-19056 GCA_052039535.1 Pseudoxanthomonas sp. | reverse complement strand
GATCGCACCAATCCCCCGACCTGCCAGCGCGACCGGCTTCTGCACGCGGCGCTGCGGCTGCCACGGCCCGCGCGCAGGCTCGGCCTGGAACTGCATCGGCGGGCGGCCCCGCAGCGCGCTGAGCATCGGCACCAGGGTCATCGACACCAGCAGCGACACCGCGATGGCGATCGACACGGTCAGCGCCTGGTCGCGGAACAGCTGGCCGGCGATGCCTTCGACGAACACCAGCGGCAGGAACACGGCGATGGTGGTCAGGGTCGAGGCGACCACGGCCATGAACACCTCGCGCGTGCCTGAGATCGCCGCTTCGAGGATGCCCAGCCCGCGTTCGCGCGCCTTGGCGATCGATTCCAGCACCACGATCGAATCGTCCACCACCAGACCGGTGGCCAGCGCCAGGCCGCCCAGGGACATCACGTTGAGGCTCAGGCCCAGCTGGCCCATGAAGAAGAACGTGGTGATGATCGAGACCGGCAGCGACAGCGAGATGACGAACGTGCTCCAGCCATCGCGCAGGAACAGGAAGATCACCAGCACCGACAGCAGGCCGCCGATCACGGCGTCCAGCTTGACGTCGCTGATGGCGTGGCGCACGAATACCGACTGGTCCTCGACCACGGTCAGCTCGATGTCCTTGGGCATCTGCTTGCGGATCTGTTCCAGGCGCTCCTCCAGCGCGTCGGCGGTGGCCACGGTGTTGGCGTCGCCCTCCTTGTAGACCGCCAGCTCCACCGCCTCGCGCCCGGCGCTGCGGATCACCGCCTCGCGCTCCTTGTAGCCCTGGCGCACCTCCGCGACGTCCTTCAGGCGCAGCGGCGAGGTCCCGCCGCCGGTGCTGTCGCCACGCAGGGCGGCGATCACGTTGGGGTCGCGGCTGCCCAGGATGGCCAGCATCAGCTGGCGGTTCTCGCCGGTGGCGCCGCCGGAGGACTGCCCGCCGCCGGTGGTGGTCAGCAGCATCTCGCGCATCTGCTCGACCGTGGCGAACTGGTTGACCGTGCGCACCAGGTAGCGCTGGGTGCCTTCCTCCAGGCGGCCGCCGGAGAGGTTGACGTTCTCCTGCTTGAGCCGTTCGATCACCGTGTCCAGCGACACCCCGAGCTGGGCCAGCTTGCGCTGGTCGATGTCGACCTGGATCTCGTCCTCCAGGCCGCCGCCGACCTTGACCGCGGCCACGCCGCTGACCGGCTCCAGCTTGCGCTTGAGATCCTCGTCGGCGTAGCGGCGCAGTTCCATCAGGCTGCGCACCGCCTCGCCCTCGCCGGCCGGCTCGGTCCGCGAGCTGAGGGCCAGCCGCATGATCGGCTGGGTCGAGGGATTGAAGCGCAGCAGCACCGGAGGCTTGGCATCCAGCGGCAGCTGCAGCGTTTCCATCTTGTCGCGCACGTCCAGCCCGGCCTGCTGCATGTCCGTGCCCCAGGCGAACTCCAGGACCACGTCGCTCTGTCCGGTGCGCGAGATGGACCGCAGCTTGCGCAGGCCCTTGACGATGCCCAGCGCCTCTTCGGCGGGCTGCGAGATCAGGGTTTCGACCTCTGCCGGGGCCGCGCCCTCGTAATCGGTACGCACGGTGAGCGTCGGGTAGCTCAGATCCGGCAGCAGCTCGACCTTGAGGCTGGACAGCGAGATCAGCCCGAACAGCACCAGGGTCAGCGTCATCATCGCGATGGTGACGCGGCGGCGGGTGGCGAACTCGACCAGGTCGAATCCGTGCACCGGGCGGGAGTCGTGCGCGGACATCAGCGGGTCGCCTGCGCCGCGGCCTTGGCCGGTGCTTTGGCCTCCGCCTTGGCCGGTGCCTTCGAGGCGGCCTTGGCGTCGCGATCCAGGACCTGCACCGCGCTGCCTTCGCGCAGCGCGGCCTTGCCGGCCACCACCACCGCGTCGCCCTCGGCCAGGCCCTCGCGCACCTCGATCCAGCCGGCATCGCTGTACCCCAGCTTCAGGCCCACGCGCGCGGCGTGGCCGTCGCGCACCACGTACGCCGCCGGCTCGCTGCCGTCGTCCAGCAGCGCCGCGCGCGGCATCACCAGTGCGTCGGCGCGCTGGTCGTAGTTGATGCTCAGGCGGCCGAACATGCCGGCGGAAAGCTCGTCGGCACCCTCGAACGCGGTGACCACGCGGAAGGTGCCGGTGCCGGTGTCCACCACGGGCGAGACGCGGTCCACCACTCCGGTGAAGCTGCGGCCCGGCAGGGCGTCGGCCATCAGGGTCACGGCCTGGCCCGCGCGCAGCTTGGCCATTTCGCGCTCGGGAACGTTCAGCGTTGCCTCGAGCCGGCTGCTGTCCACGATGCGGATGATCGGCGAGTTGATCTGCACGAAGTTGCCGGGCTTGATGTCGCGCGAGGCGACCACGCCGGAGATCGGCGCCACCACCGTGGCGTAGGACAGCTCCAGCCGGGCCAGGTCGTACGCCGCGCGCGCCTGCTCCAGGTCATAGCGCATCTGGTCGACTTCGCCGGCGCTGATCAGCTGCTGGCCAACCAGCTGCCGGGCCCGGTTGTAGTTGGTCTCCAGCTTGCGCACGGCCGCCTCGCTCTGTGCCACCGCCAGCCGCGAACGGTCCGGGTCCAGGCGTACCAGTGGCTGGCCCGCCCTCACCTGCTGGCCTTCCTCCACCAGCACCTGCAGCGCCACGCCGGAGGTCTTGGCGACCACCTGCGACTCAGCGCGTGGCTCCAGCGGCGCGGTGCCGGTGTAGCTGGCGGCGATCGCGCGCCGGGAAACAGCCGCGACCTCCACCGGCGTGGCGTCCACCGCCGCGGCCTTGTCGCCGGCCGGCGCATCGCCGCCGGGCTTCTTGCAGGCGGTCACGGCGGTGGCGAGCACGAGCGCGGCGGCGGCGATCCGCAGCCCGGCGGGCACGGTGAAGGAAGTGACTCGGTCCATGTGTTTTTCCATGCTCGCTGGGCCCCGGACACCGGGGCGTGGTTCGGTGTTGTATCCAAGTAGACCACCAGCACAACGCCCTGCCATGCGCCAGAGGTCATGGATAGGTGATGACCGGGGTGGATTGTCCGCTGGATCGACCGGGTCGATTGATCCTGCGCAATGCGGCCGGTTTCGCCTTCCGTTAAGGCAGGGCTATACTGCGGCGGTTTCGTGTCCGGAGGGGTTGACCGGCACGACCGACTCCTCGAGACCGATCGGACCAACGAATGATGCGCCGCCCGCTTCCGCTAGCCGCCTGCCTTGCACTGGTCACCTTCCTGTCCGTCCCCGCCGCCGCGCAGGATGCCGCGCCGGCCGAACCTGCCGCCGCGCCCGTCGCGGAGGCACCGGCCACCCTCGAAGGGGACCTGGAGCGCGGCCGGCTGCTGAGCTACACCTGCCAGGGCTGCCATGGGGTGACCGGCTACAAGAACGCGTACCCGAGCTTCAAGGTCCCGAAGATCGGCGGCCAGTCCGCCCAGTACCTGAGCCAGGCACTGCACGGCTACCGCGACGATGAGCGCCGCCATCCGACGATGCGGGCCCAGGCCGAGAGCTTCTCGGAACAGGACATCGCCGACATCGCCGCCTTCCTTTCCACCCTCAAGTAAGCAGCCCGCCGCCCATGTCGAAAGCCGTGTACGCCCCGCGCCTCGCCATCGTCCTGACCGCCGTGCTGGGCCTCGCCGCCTGTGCCGGCGAGGACGGCTCCGCCGCCGCCGAGGCGCAGCACCAGGCCCGCGCCAGTTCTTCCGCCGGGCTGCCGGCCGGCCGCGTCGCCGTCGGCGAGCAGGCCGCCGCCGCCAAGGGCAAGGCCACCGGCCAGAGCTGCGTGGACTGCCACGGCCCGGACGGCAACGCGCCCATCGACGCCACCTATCCCAAGCTTGGTGGCCAGTACGCCGACTACCTGGCCCATGCGCTGCAGGACTACCGCAGCGGCGCACGCCAGCATGCGCTGATGACGCCCCAGGCCACCGGCCTGAGCGACCAGGAGATCGCCGACCTGGCGGCCTACTTCGGCTCGCGTCCGTCGCAGCTGCGCGACCTGCACGGCGCGTTCTGAACCGCCAGCCATCGCATCACCCACCGGAGGCCCGCGAAAGCGGGCCTCCGGCGTTGCGGGAGCGGCTCCGCCCCCCGCGGGGGCCTGCCGAGTGCACGGGGCCAGCACCCGCGCGCACGGCACAATGCAGCCGATGAGCGACCCACGCCCCGCCCGCCCGGCCGCCGGCCAGGCCACCCCCAGCCTGCGCGAGCGCTTCGACGCGCTGCGCAACCTGCCGCCGTTCCTGCGCCAGATCTGGGCGACCAGCCCTGGCCTGACCCTGACCAGCCTCGGCCTGCGCCTGGTCCGCGCGCTGCTGCCGGTGCTGATGCTCTACATCGGCAAGCTGATCATCGACGAGGTGGTGCGGCTGGCCGGCCTTGGCGTGGCCTTCGGCGACCTGGGCCAGGCGCTGGCCGAGGGCCTGCTGCAACCGCTGCTGGGACTGCTCGCACTGGAACTGGCGGTGGCGGTGGGTTCGGACCTGATCGGGCGGATGGTGGCCTATGCCGACGGCCTGCTCTCGGAGCTGTTCACCAACGCCAGCAGCGTGCGGCTCATGGAGCACGCCGCCACGCTGGACCTGGAGGACTTCGAGGACCCTGACCTGCAGGACAAGCTCGACCGCGCCCGGCGCCAGACCATGAGCCGGATGAACCTGATGAGCCAGCTCTTCGGCCAGGTGCAGGACGCCATCACCGTGGTCAGCTTCGCGGTGGGCCTGCTGGTCTACGCGCCCTGGCTGATCCTGCTGCTGGGCCTGGCGCTGGTGCCAGCCTTCATCGGCGAGGCCCACTTCAACGCCCTGGGCTACACCCTCAACTACCAGTGGACGCCGGAGCGCCGGCAGCTGGAGTACCTGCGCCAGACCGGCGCCAGCGTCGAGACCGCCAAGGAGGTGAAGATCTTCAACCTCCACCGGTTCCTGATCGGCCGCTACCGGGTGCTGGCTGACCGGTTCTACCTGGCCAACCGGGCGCTGGCGCGCCGGCGTGCGATATGGGGGACGGTCCTGGCGGCGCTGGGAACGCTGGGCTACTACGTGGCCTACGCCTACATCGCCTGGCGCACCGTGCGCGGCGACTTCAGCATCGGTGACCTGACCTTCCTGGCCGGCAGCTTCATGCGCCTGCGCCAGCTGCTGGAAGGCCTGCTGGTCGGCTTCTCCCAGGTTGCCGGCCAGGCGCTGTACCTGGACGACCTGTTCTCCTTCTTCGAGATCGAGCCGGAAATCGCCTCGCGCCCGGACGCGGTGCCGGTGCCCCGGCCGATCCAGCACGGCTTCGTGTTCGAGAACGTTGGCTTCCGCTACCCCGGCAACGAGCAGTGGACCCTGCGCGGACTGGAGTTCGAACTGCGCGCCGGCGAGGTGCTGGCCCTGGTGGGCGAGAACGGCGCCGGCAAGACCACCCTGGTGAAGCTGCTGGCACGGCTCTACGACCCGGATGAGGGCCGGATTCTGCTGGACGGCCGCGACCTGCGCGACTACGACCTGGACGACCTGCGCTCCAACACCGGAGTGATCTTCCAGGACTTCGTGCGTTACCACCTCACCGCGGCCGAGAACATCGGCGTGGGTCGGATCGAGGCCCTGGGGGACCTGCCTCGCATCCGCGATGCCGCCCGCCGCGGCATGGCCGACGAGGTCATCGCGGGCCTGCCCCTCGGGTATGACCAGCTGATCGGGCGCCGCTTCAAGACCGGCGTGGACCTGTCTGGCGGACAGTGGCAGAAGCTGGCGATCGCCCGCGCCTACATGCGCGACGCGCAGGTGATGATCCTGGACGAGCCGACCGCCGCGCTCGACGCGCGCAGCGAGTTCGAGGTGTTCCAGCGCTTCAAGGAACTGTCGGCCGACCGCACCGCGGTGCTCATCTCGCACCGCTTCTCCAGCGTGCGCATGGCCGACCGCATCCTGGTGCTGGCCGGCGGGCGGGTCGAGGCCAGCGGCACGCACGAGCAGCTGATGGCCGCCGGCGGACGTTACGCGGAGTTGTTCGAGCTGCAGGCCGCCGGCTATCGTTGACGCCCTTTTTCCACCGAGCGACCTGCATGCAGCCGAACCGGCACCTCGTCACCCTGCTCGCCGCGGCCCTGGCCGCCAGCCTGGCGGCCTGCGACCGCGCACCGGCGCCAGCCGCGCCACAGGGCGTCAGCGCGCCCGCGGCGCAGGTCGTGGACAGCGAGCAGGGCCAGGCGCAGCTGGAGGTGGTGGCCAGCGGGCTGTCGCACCCCTGGGCGGTGGCGCCACTGCCCGATGGCGGCTTCCTGGTCACCGAGCGTGGCGGTTCGCTACGCCGGGTCGCCGCCGACGGACGCGTTTCCGGGCCGCTGGCAGGCGTGCCGGAGGTGACCGCCCGGGGCCAGGGCGGCCTGCTCGACGTGGTCCTGGCGCCGGACTTCGGCACCAGCCAACGGATCTACCTCACCTATGCCGAGCCGGGCCAGGGCAATACCTCCGGCACGGCCGCCGCGTTCGCCACGCTTGCGGACGACCGGCTCGAAGGGCTGACCGTGATCTACCGGCAGGAACCCAAGGTCGATGCCGAGCACCATTACGGTTCGCGCCTGGCATTCGACGGCCAGGGCCACGTGTTCATCAGCCAGGGCGACCGCTCGTTCAAGCCGATGGCCCAGCAGCTGGACCTTCTGCAGGGCAAGCTGGTGAGGCTGGAGCTCGACGGCGGCGTTCCCTCGGACAACCCGTTCGCCGGCACGCAAGGCGCGCGCGCGGAAATCTGGAGCTACGGCCATCGCAACGCCCAGGGCATGGCGGTCGACCCGCGCACCGGCACCCTGTGGCAGTCCGAGCATGGGCCGCGCGGTGGCGACGAGCTCAATCTGCCACGGGCCGGCCTCAACTACGGCTGGCCGCTGATCACCCACGGTATCGACTACTCGGGCAAGCCGATCGCCGAGGCGCTGGGCCGCGAGGGCGAAGGGCTGGAACAGCCGCACCACGTGTTCGAGGTCTCGCCCGGGCTGTCAGGCATGGCCTTCTACACCGGCCACGATGGCAAACCGTGGAATGACAGCCTGTTCCTTGGCGCTCTCGCCCAGCGCAGCCTGATCCGGCTGCAGCTGGACGGGGACCGGGTGGTCGGCGAGGAGCGCCTGCTGCAGGACCTGGGCGAGCGCGTGCGCGACGTGCGGGTCGGCGACGATGGCAGCATCTACGTGCTCACCGATGAGCCCGATGGCAAGCTGTTGCGGCTGCGGGCGCCGCAGAGCTGAGCACGGCGGGGCGGTCAACAGCCGCCCCGCACCCGCCGCGCGCGTTTGATCCGGCGCAAAGGTTGGCCAGCGACGTCGGATACAATGGGCGGCGAACAAGAACCGGCCACCTCCCCCCGATGTCTTCCGCCTACGGCACCGAAACGGTGCTCGACGTCCGCCACTGGACCGACGCCTACTTCAGCTTCACCACCACCCGCGACGACGGGTTCCGCTTCGAGAACGGGCAGTTCGTGATGATCGGCCTGCCCACCGAGGGCGGCAAGCCGATCCTGCGCGCCTACTCGATCGCCAGCGCCAACTGGGAAGAGCAGCTGGAGTTCTTCTCGATCAAGGTCCAGGACGGGCCGCTGACCTCCCGTCTGCAGCACATCAGGCCCGGCGACAGCATCCTGATCGGGCGCAAGCCCACCGGCACCCTGCTGATCAGCGACCTGCACCCGGGCCGCAACCTGTACCTGCTGGGCACCGGCACGGGCCTGGCACCGTGGCTGTCGGTGATCAAGGACCCGGAAACCTACGAGCGCTTCGAGCGCGTGGTGCTGTGCCATGGCGTGCGCAACGCCGCCGACCTGGCCTACCGCGACTACTTCGAGAAGGAGCTGCCGCGGCACGAGATCCTGGGCGAGATCATCCGCGACCGGCTGCTTTACTACCCTGCCGTCAGCCGCGAGGATTTCCCCAACCGTGGCCGCCTCACCGACCTGATGGCCAGCGGGGAAATGATGCGTCGCCTGGGCCTGGATGCCCTGGACCCGGAGCATGACCGGGCCATGATCTGCGGCAGCCCGCAGATGCTGGCCGATTTCCGCGCCCTGCTCGATGGCCGCGGTTTCACCGCCTCGCCGCGCATCGGCCATCTCGGGCAATATGTGTTCGAACGCGCGTTCGTGGAGAAGTAGCCGGGCACATCCCGTCCCCGGGAGCGCGCGCCGGCCCTGGGGAGGGAACACATGCTTCGAAGTGCGTTGCTGGCCGTCGCGCTGGCGCTGGTCGTGGGGCCATGCCCGGCCGCCGAGCTCCCGCCGGCACCTGCCGTTGGAACGCTCCCGCCGCAACTGCTGGGCACCGACCGCGAGGGCAACGAGGTCGACCTGGGGAACTATCGGGGCAAGGTGACCATCGTTACCTTCTGGGCCTCGTGGTGCGGTCCGTGCCGACGCGAGCTCCCGGTCCTGGGTCACTTCCAGCAGGTGGTGGGCCGCGACGCGCTGGAGGTCGTGGCGGTCAACTTCAAGGAGCCGCGCAGCGACTTCGTGGCGGTGGTGCGGTTGAACCGCCAGATGGGCCTGAACTGGGTACACGATGCCAAGGGCACCGTAAGCGACCTCTATGGGGTCAAGGCGCTGCCGCACATGTTCATCCTCGACCACGACGGCCGGGTGGCCTACACCCACCGCGGTTACTCCGAAGAGTCGCTGCCGGGCATCATCGAAGAGATCCTGTCGCTGCTGCCGGACGAGGTGAAGGCCCGGCCTGCCCGCAAGCGCTGAGTCCGGCGGGCCTGCCCCGCCAGTCGATGCGGTGCGCCCGGTCCGCGCGGGACAGGGGAAGTCTGCTGCGCGGCACCAGGCCGGTGGTCGCCAACCACCAGAACATCACCAAGCCGGCCAGCGGTCCCACCCTGCTGACCTGGGACGAGGTGACCACCATGTTCCACGAGTTCGGCCACGCCCTGCATGGCATGTTCTCGGACGTCACCTACCCCTACTTCAGCGGCACCTCGGTACCGCGGGACTTCGTCGAATTCCCGTCCCAGGTCAACGAGATGTGGGCCGACTGGCCTTCAGTGCTGGCCAATTACGCCAGGCACCACGAGACCGGGGACCCCATGCCGCAGGAACTGCTGGACAAGGTGCTCGCGACGGCGACCTTCAACCAGGGCTTTGCGACCACCGAGTACCTCGGCGCGGCGCTGCTGGACCAGCGCTGGCACCAGATCGGCGCGGACAAGGTGCCGTCGGCCGAAGAGGTGAGGAAGTTCGAAGCCGACGCACTGGCCTCCGAAGGCATCGCCTACGCGCCGGTGCCGCCGCGTTACCGCACCCCGTACTTCAGCCACATCATGGGCGGCTACTCGGCCGGCTACGACGCCTACATCTGGTCCGAAGTGCTGGATGCGAACACCCAGGAATGGATGATGCGCAATGGCGGGCTCACGCGGGCGAACGGCGACCGCTTCCGGGCGACCCTGCTTTCCCGCGGTGGCAGCCGGGATGCGCTGCAGCTGTTCCGCGACTTCACCGGGCAGGAGCCGCGGATCGAGCCGCTGCTGAGGAAGCGCGGGCTGGATTGACGCACGGTGCGCGATCGCCGGGACAGGAACGCCACCTCCGGATGGCGTTCCTCCTATCGCGCCATGGTTGTCCACAAGCGGTGTGGATGAATCTTGAACCAAGCTGTGGATAATCGCCCGAAACGCCGCCGGGACGGGGCTGTCAAGAAGGCTGGCGAATTTTTGGCCAGCCTTCAGCGTGGTACCCGCACTCCGCCCGGCACTCCCTCCGGCGACAGCAGCACCTGCCACAGTTGTGCACGCCGGCTGCGGAAGCTCGCCATCGATCCGGCGAGGTAGAACCGCCACATCCGTCGGAAGCGTTCGTCGTAGCGGCGCGGATCCAGGCGGCCCCATGCGGCCTCGATGTTGCTGCGCCACGCCTGCAGGGTCAGGTCGTAGTCGGTGCCGAAATTGTGCCAGTCCTCGATCACGAACCTCCCCTCGCTGGCACGGGCCAGCTGCGCGGCCGACGGCAGCATCGAGTTGGGGAAGATGTACCGCCCGATCCATGGGTCGGTACGCCGCAGCGATACATTGCTGCCGATGCTGTGCAGCAGGAACAGTCCATGCGGCGCCAGGCAGCGACGCACCACCTGGAAGTACGTCCGGTAGTTGCGCACGCCCACGTGCTCGAACATGCCGATCGACAACACCGCATCGAAACGCTCGTCCAGGTCCCGGTAGTCCTGCAACCGGATTTCCACCGGCAGCCCCGTGCACAGCCGGCGCGCATAGTCGGCCTGTTCGGCCGAGACGGTGACGCCAACGCCGGAGACGCCGTGGTGCTCGGCCGCGTACCGGAGGGCCTCGCCCCAGCCGCAGCCGATGTCCAGCACATGCATGCCAGGACGCAGGCCCAGCTTGCGGCAGACCAGGTCGAGCTTGGCTTCCTGGGCCGCGTCCAGGTCGCTGGCCTGCGGCCAGTATCCGCAGCTGTAGACGAGCCGGCGGCCGAGCATGGCGGCATAGAGGTCGTTGCCCAGGTCGTAGTGGCGACGCCCGACCTCGCGGCTGCGCCGTGGCGTCTGCGGATTGGTCAGGCGGGCCAGCAGGACGTCGCGCCATGCGGCCAGGCCGCGTACGCGCTCGCCCAGCCGGGCCTGGACCAGGCGCATGAGCAGGCCGTCGAGCGAGGCGGCCTCCCACCATCCGTCCATGTAGGACTCCCCGAGCCCGAGCGAGCCCTGCGCCAGCAGCCGCGGCCACAGCCGCTCGTCGCGGGCCTGCAGGTCCCAGTCGCGCGTTCCGCCGATGCGTACATCCGCCGTGGCGAGCAGAGCCTCCACCCGCCGCCTGGCGAGGGAACCCTGCCCCATGCCGGCCTCCTACTGCACGAACAGCGCCCGGTACTCCCCGGCCACGTAAGGCAGCAACGTCGCGGCCGGCACTTCGGCGTACTGTACTCCGTCGGCGTAGGGGCCGACCTGGTAGGGCGCGAACACGAACCGCAGGGCGCCGATGCGGCCGTCCGGCGCCGCCACCGGCTCGAACTGGGCGAAGTTGTCCGGGTCGGCCTCGGTGCCGGCATCGATCATCCTCAGCGCCGATTCCAGCAGGCGCTGGCGATCCCCGGGTTCCAGCGCGGCGTCACCGGCGCGGACCTGGGCCGCCGCCCCCAGCTGTTCGGCCACCTAGCGTGCGATCGCTTCCCAGGCGCCGGCCTCCGGCACCAGGCGCCGTGCGGTCAGCATCTCCTCGCGCTGCGGCAGCCAGACGAAGCGCGCCACCAGCGGCTGGCCGTGGGCCCCTCCGGTATAGACGCTGCCATCAGCGGCCACCGCGACGACCTGCGGGGTCTGCATCAGGATCCGGAACCCCAGCGACAGGTCGTAGGGCATGGTGGGCGGACCGTCGAGGGCTTCGAGCGCCTGCATCAGCTCGGCTCGCGCGGCCTGTGCGTACGCGTGCATCGCCGCGGCCAGGCCGGGATAGGCGGCAGCCTCGGGGGGATAACTGATCCCGACCAGGTAGCGGGGATCGCGCTCGACCACGTCTTCAAGGCTGACCGCAGCCTCGGGCGTGGCGGCAGGCGGAGCGTCTGGGGCCGGCCTGGACTGGCCGGCATCGGCGGCCGGTCCGTGGCGATCGCCGCAGCCGGCCAGCGCCAGCAGGAAGACAAGGGGGACGGTCCACGTCCAGGTACGGCTCATGCAGCTTCCTTCGATTGCAGAGACAGGGGCCAGGCCCCCACGCGGCCTTGGTCAGCCTGCCAGGGTCGCGGCGAACTCCGGGTGCCGGTTGACCCACACCGCCGCGTACGAACATGCCGGCACGACCCGGAGCCCCTGGTCGCGGGCGTGTTCGAAAGCGCTGCGCACCAGCTGGGCGGCGATTCCACGGCCACCGATGGCCTGTGGAACCCAGGTGTGGTCGATGACCATCAGCGGACCATCCAGCCGATAGGTCAGTTCGGCCTCGTGGCCCTCCAGGTCGGTACGGAAGCGGCGCGCTTCGGGCTCATGCCGGATGACGGGGGTAGCGGTGTCGTTCATCGTCGAAGTGGGGTCGGAAAGCGGTAGGGGGCCTTGTTCACCAGCGTCATCCTGCGCGGCGCCTCGCCAAACTGGCGTGAGGGAAAGCGCGGGACATGTGTTCCCCGCGCGGGGGCGGATCGCGCGGGTGCGCCGGACACCGGCTGCAGGACGCATGCCGATCGCGCAACGGATACGGGGCCGCCAGGAGGGCGGCCCGGGCGCGGGACTGCCAGGCGGCGCCTGGAAGTCCCTGGAGCCGCCGGCTGCGATGCCGGCGTGACCGGTGGTTGGGTCAGCGCTGGTCGCGGCGGCGCTGGGTCCGCCGGTCGCGCGTGCTGGAACTGCCCTGGATCGCCTTGGCACGTGTCTCGGCCAGATGAAGTTCCTGCTGGCGGGCGGCGGCCTCGGGCGACTGGGCGCCTTCCATGACCGCAGGCGCCTCGTGTCCACCTTCAAGCTGACGCCAGGCCGGCACCTGGCGCGCCTGTTCGTTGTGCGCGGCAAGCAGGGCCTGCGTGCTGCGCAGCGCCTGTTCCGGTGTCGGCTTGCGGGCCCGTCGCGCGGGCAAGTGCGCGCTGTCGCCCCTCTCCAACGGCGCAGCCCCGCCGCCTCTGGCGGATGTGGCCCTGCGCTCAGCAGGGGCGGTGCGCGATGCGCGGGCCGGTGCCGGGGTCCCGCCCGCGGTCTTGCGGGCCGGCGGCTGTGACGCCGCAGTCGCGGCACCGCTGCCCGTGCCCGCGTGAACCCCCGGCTCGGCTGAGGCGGGCCTGCTCCTGCCGCCCTTCTGCGTACGTGCTGCGCTTGTCGCGGCGCTGGACTTCTTGTCCGGACCCGCCCTCCGGCTGCCCGCCGCGGAGACGGCGCCCCTTGGGCCAGCCGTCTTCTCTGCAGCCGCCTTGCGCGTCGCTGTCCTGGGGGCCGCCGCCTTCGCCACGGTTGCGCCCTTGGTCACCGCCTTCGAAGCGACGGAATTTCCGCCCCGCTTGTTCTGCGACCTCGAAGCGGCAACCTTCGTGGCGACCTTCTTCGTCGCCGCCTTCCTGCCGACAGCCTTTGCGGGGGTCTTCGGTGTCGCTGTCTTCGGTGTCGCTGTCTTTGTGGGGGCCGGGTTCGTGGCGGACTTCCGGGCGACAGCCTTGCCGGTAGCCGCCTTCTTCGTGGCGGATGCACTGCTTCGCTTCACCGCGGGCGCCGGACTGGACGACCGGCCGGAGGTACTGCCCGAAGCACGGGACCCCATGGATTTGCTGCTCGCGCCGCCAGGGGTGGCGCGAGCGGACTTCGCGACATCCGGCTCCTTCGCTGCGGACCCCTTGCGCTTCGATGCCCCGGTGCTGGACCTAGCCGGGGTGGCGGGCTCCGCAGCGCCGGTGGTTCGGCGCGGTTGCCGGGAGCCTGCCTCGGTGGATGATGCCTTCCGGGTTGCCATGGTGCCTCCATCGCTGGGTGGACCCTGGCAGGCTTGCATGGCACGCATGCAGGCCGGGTGATCGGGACTCAGCCGAACCGCGGATTCATCAGTTCGTGCCAGAACACCTGGAGCACCCGGGGCTCCATCGCCGCCATGAACAGGACACCGTAGGCGGCCCCGGCCAGGTGCGCGCTGTGGTTGACGTTGTCGCCTCCGCGCCGGTCCATCCAGATGCTGTAGCCGACATAGAACACGGCATAGAGGATGGCCGGCGCCGGGATGAAGAACACGAAGATCAGCGACCAGGGCGAGACCATGATGAAGGCGAACAGCACGGCCGACACCGCCCCGGAGGCACCCAGGCTGAAATAGCGCGGGTTCGCCTGGTTCTTCAGGTAGCTGGGCAGGATCGCCACGACGATCGCCGAGAGGTAGAACAGCGGAAAGGTCAGGACGTTCCCGGTCAGCTCGGCCATCAGCTGCTCGATCATCCGGCCGAAGAAGAACAGCGTGACCATGTTGAACAGCAGGTGCGGGAAATCCGCATGCAGGAAGCCGTGGCTCACCAGCCGCCAGTACTGCCGCTGGCGCGCGATCGCCGGCGGCCAGAGGATCAGCTTCTCCATCAGACGGCGGTCGTTGAACGCGCGCCAGGAAACCAGCGCGGTGATGGCGACCAGCGCCAGCGTGATCGGGTATTGCATGCGGGTCAGGCCAGCCTGTAGTTGTCCTGCATCGGGTAGCGGCGCGCGTAGGCGGCGAACGCCAGCGCGGCCACGAACGCGAATGCGGCGAAGAAGAACATGAGGAAGGCATTCTCGCTCAGGCCAGTGCCGGCGATGAGCGACTGGAAGCCTTCGTTGCGGACACCGGCGTTGGTCAGCAGCACCCAGAGGCTGCCGAAGGTGCTGGTGAGGTACCAGAAGGCCATGATCACGCCCTTCATCGCGTGCGGTGCCTGGCTGTAGGCGAACTCCAGCGCGGTGGCCGAGACCAGCACCTCGCCGAAGGTCAGCAGCAGGTACGGCAGCGACTGCCAGGCCAGCGAGACCTCCGCGCCGCCGTCCAGCCACAGCTGGAGCACGCCGGCCACGATCCAGGAGACACCGGAGATGGCGATGCCCCAGCCCATCCGGCGCAGCGCGGTGACCTGGAAGCCCAGGCGCCGCAGCATCGGGTAAAGCACCAGGTTGTTGAACGGGATCAGCAGCATCACCAGCAGCGGGTTGAGCGCCTGCATCTGCGCGGCGTCCTTGATCAGCCAGCTCGGCCACCAGGCCGAATCGTGCGGGATCACCATCTCCCGCCCCTGGATGATCCAGGTGGAGGCCTTCTGGTCGAACAGCGACCAGAACGGCGTCACCAGCGCGAACACGATCAGGATGCGCAGCACCGCGCGCACACCATCGACCGCGGCGTCGGGGTGTCGGCCGCGGGCGCGGTCCAGCTGCAGCGAGGCGCCCCAGCCGCCGAACGCGATCAGCATGCCCAGCGCCAGGCAGGCGGTGATCACGAACCCGAAGGAGTCCGGCCACCAGGGCAGCGACACGCCGACGGCAGCAAGCGCCCAAAGCACAAGCATCAGCGCGGCCACGGCGACCCCGCTCCATGCGACCAGCGCGCCGGCATTGCCCTGCCCTGGCGCGCTTGTGCGCAGCGCGGTCCGGATCACGTTGAGGAAGGAATCGGGATCATCACCGGACGGCGGCACGTTGATATAGCGGCGGCGTCCCAGCCAGAACACGAAGGTGGCGATGAACATCAGCACCCCGGGCACGCCGAAGGCCACGGCAGGGCCGTAGTGGCGCAGCAGCAGCGGGGCGAACAGCGAAGCGAAGAACGAGCCGAAGTTGATGATCCAGTAGAACGCGTCGAACACGACCTTGGCCTTGTCCTTGTTCGTCTGGTCGAACTGGTCGCCGCAGAAGCTCACCACCAGCGGCTTGATGCCGCCCGAGCCCAGGGCGATCAGGAACAGGCCGGCGTAGAACCCGGTCGCGTTGTTCTCGAACAGGGCCAGGCAGGCATGGCCGGCGCAGTAGATCAGCGAGAACCACAGGACGGTGTTGTACTTGCCGAAGTAGCGGTCCGACAGCCAGCCGCCCAGCAGCGGGAAGAAATACACGCCGATGACGAAGCTGTGGAAGATGTCCTTGGCCGCGCCCTCCCGCTCCGGCCCCTCAGGCAGGTAGCCCAGCAGCACCGAGCTGATCAGGAACGGCACCAGGATGTTGCGCATTCCGTAGAAGCTGAAGCGCTCGCAGGCCTCGTTGCCGATGATGTAGCCGATCTGGCGCGGCATGCGCCCCTGGCCGGAGGTGTGGTCGCTCATCCGGGACACCGTCTCAAAAGAAACCGAGGGTACCCGATAGGGCCCGTGCTCCGGAACCGCCCGGCATGTACGCCCGTCCGGCATGCACGCCGCGCGGGATGCAAGCTCCGACCGGGTGGCGTGCAGGCGCCCGTCGGGCCCGGGTCTTAATGAATCGACCACGCCACCTTCGCGGGCCGCATCCGCGGGCATGCCTAAGGTGGGAGCCCCTTCCCCACCCGCAAAGGAGTTCCACATGGGCAAGCTCACCGGCAAGCGCGTCGCCATCCTGGCCAGCAACGGATTCGAGGAATCCGAACTGCTCGAACCCATGCGTGCACTGCGCGAAAGCGGCGCGGACGTGGAGGTGGTGTCCCCGGAAGACGGCAAGGTCCAGGGGATGAAGCACTTCGAGAAGGGCCAGAGCGTGGGTGTCGACCGCGCCGTGGCGAAGGCCAAGGCCGCCGACTACGACGCGCTTGTGATCCCCGGCGGACTGTTCAACCCCGACGCGCTGCGCGCCGACGAGGACGCCCTGCGCTTCACCCGTGACTTTTTCGAGGCGGGCAAGCCGGTCGGTGCCATCTGCCATGGGCCGTGGGTGCTGGTGAACGCCGGCGTGGTCGAATCCCGCGAGCTCACCTCGGTGCCCAACATCCAGCGCGACCTGGAGAATGCCGGCGCGCGCTGGGTCGATCGCGAGGTCGTGGTCGACCAGGGGCTGGTCACCAGCCGCACTCCCGACGACCTGCCGGCGTTCTGCGCCAAGCTGGTGGAGGAGATCGCAGAAGGCCGCCACGCCGGCCAGGAGCGTTCGGCGTGAGCATGGGCGGTCCGGTGGTAGCGGCGCTGTCCCTGGCCCTCGCGCTGGCCGCCTGCCAGGGCGAGCGCCCGGCAGGGACCACCACCGCCTCAGCCACCGACGCGCCGCCGACCACGGCCGGAGACGCGCCGGTGCCGGCCGAGGCGGTCGATTACGGCGCGGGGATGATCGAAAGCGCCTGGCGCTGCGGCGAGGAACGGGTGGCGGCGCGTTTCGACAACCGTGCAGGGACCGCCACGCTGACCCATTCCCGCGGCGAGCTGGTGCTGCCGCAGGCTATCTCGGCCTCCGGGGCCCGCTATGCCGATGCGAACGGCAACGAGTTCTGGAGCAAGGGCAGCGAGGCCAGCCTCACCCTCTCGGGGCGCGAGCCGATCGAATGCCGGCAGGTAACCAGCCCCTGACTGACTACCCGGTCCCGGGGGCGCGGCGCGCCGTCCGGGACCTCAGGACTCAGGCCGCCGTGCTGGAGCGCAGCGCCGCGATCCGCTCTTCCAGCGGCGGGTGGCTGAGGAACAGCCTGCGCAGGCCCTGCCCCACGCCACCGGAGATGCCGAAGGCCGCAACGCGGTCTGGCAGGGTGCTCTGGCCGTGGTTCAGCGACAGGCGCTCCAGCGCGGCGATCATCTTCTGGCGGCCTGCCAGTTGTGCCCCACCCACGTCGGCGCGGAACTCGCGGCGCCGCGAGAACCACATCGCGATCATGGTCGCGAACAAGCCCAGCACCATTTCCAGCACCAGCACGATGGCGAAGTAGGCCATGCCGCGGCCCTGCCCTTCGCGGTTGCCGGACAGGTAGCTGTCGACCACCCCGCCGACCACGCGCGCCAGCACGATCACGAAGGTGTTGAGCACGCCCTGCAGCAGGGCCATCGTCACCATGTCGCCATTGGCCACGTGCGCGACCTCGTGGCCGAGCACGGCCTCGGCCTCGTCGGCATTCATGTGACGCAGCAGGCCGGTGGACACCGCTACCAGCGCGTTGTTGCGGTTGGCACCGGTGGCGAAGGCGTTGATTTCCGGCGCATCGTAGATCGCCACCTCGGGCATGCCGATGCCCGCGGCCTGGGCCTGGCGGCGAACCGTTTCCAGCAGCCAGCGCTCGGTGTCGTTGCGCGGCTGTGTGATCACCTGAGCGCCGGTACCGCGCTTGGCCATCCATTTCGAAAGCATTAGCGAGACCAGCGAGCCGCCGAAGCCGAACAGCGCGCCCATCACCAGCAATCCGCCCATCTGGTCTGGGCTGACGCCCAGCAGCGACATGACGATGCTGGCCAGGAACAGGACCGCCAGGTTGGTGGCGAGGAACAGGGCGATACGGCTGAACACGTGCTTGGACTCCAGGGCGGCGCGGGGCCGGACTCCTGGGCAGATGGGAACGCGGGAGCTTGAAATCAAGCGTGGCTGGCAACGAGGATGCTCCGATGGCGCCACCTACTCCCCTCCCACCGCCCCCGTACCGCGGGCGTTTCGCGCCGTCGCCGACCGGCCCGTTGCATGCCGGCTCGCTGCTGGCCGCGTTTGGCAGCTGGCTACTGGCCCGTGCGGCCGGCGGGCAGTGGCTGGTCAGGATCGAGGACGTGGACCGCACCCGCGAGGTGCCGGGCGCCGCGGCCGGACAGCTGGCCACGCTGGCCGCGTTCGGGCTGCAGTCCGACCTGCCGGTGGTACGCCAGAGCGAACGCACCGCCCTCTACCAGGCGGCGGTGGGCCGGCTGCTGGCGACGGGCCGGGCCTTCGCCTGCTCCTGCAGTCGCACTGAACTGGCCGCGGCCGGAGGCGTCCACCGCCACTGCGTGGCGGCCCATCCGCGCCCCCACCCGGCCCTCCGCCTGCGCGTGGCCGAGGGAACCTGCGCGGGTTTCGTCGATGGACTGCAGGGCGCGGTGGAGCAGGATGTGGCCACCGAGGTGGGTGATTTCGTGCTGCTGCGTGCCGACGGGTGCTGGGCCTACCAGCTGGCGGTCGTGGTGGACGACGCCGACCAGGGCATCACCGACGTGGTCCGCGGCGCGGACCTGCTGGATTCGACCCCCAGGCAACTGCTGCTGCAGCGCGCGCTGGACCTGCCGACGCCACGCTACCTGCATCTCCCGCTCCTGCTGGACCGGGCGGGCCACAAGCTCTCCAAGTCCGCCGCCTCCCTGCCGGTGGATCCGGCGGATCCGCTTCCCGCACTGCAACATTGCTGGGGCCTGCTGGGCCAGGACCCGGCACCATTGCGGGGCCAGACAACCGTCGACGCACTGTTGTGGCGCGCGGTTTCGCACTTTGACGGGGCACGCTTGCCGGCGCGCTTGCACTTTCACGAACCGCTCACTACAACTGCCCGGGACATTCCTGAATAGCTCCGCGCCCGGAGAGGCCTGATGAACAATCGCGTCGCACTCGTGACCGGCGGCACCGGTGGAATCGGCACCGCCATCTGCAAGCGGCTGGCCGAGATGGGCCACCGGGTGGCGACCAACTACCGCAACGAGGAGAAGGCACGCGCCTGGCAGGAGCAGATGCGGCAGCAGGGCCACGACATCACCCTGGTGG
>JBQGEI010000044.1:0-1868 GCA_052039535.1 Pseudoxanthomonas sp. | reverse complement strand
GTGCCGGTGGTGGTGCTGACCGTCACCGAACCGTGGATGCCGGCCTTCGACGACGCCATGGCGATGGCCGCCGATCCGGACCTGCAGCGCCAGTACCAGCAGGGCTGCGAGCGCTCGGCCCAGCGCATCCTCGCCGACGCCGCCGCGCAGGCGGCCGCCATCGGGGTCCCGTGCACCACGCAGCACCTGCCCGATGGCCATCCCTCCGATGCGATCGTGCAGGCCGCCGCCGACCAGGACGCAGGCCTGGTGGTGATGGCCTCGCACGGCCGTCGCGGCCTGGGCAAGGTGCTGATGGGCAGCCAGACCGAATCGGTGCTGTCGCGCTGCCAGGTGCCGGTGCTGGTGGTGCGCTGAGCGGCCGGCGCGCAGCCGCGTGGCGTCAGGCCGCGCCGCTGAGGTGCTCGTAGAGGATCGCCGCGCCGATGGCGATCATCACCAGGCCGCCGGCGATCTCCGCACGGCGCCCGACCACCTCGCCCAGCACCCGGCCCAGCAGGATGCCGAGGGTGACCATCACCAGGGTGCACAGGCCAATCACCAGCGCGACCACGCCGATCGGCGCCTCGAGGAAGGCCAGGCTCACGCCCACCGCCATCGCGTCGATGCTGGTGCCGAAGGCCAGCACCGCCATCCGCCAGAAGCCGTCGCGCCGCGGCGGTGCGTCCTCGTGGTCGGGGTGGACGCCGTGCCAGATCATGTGCAGGCCCAGCGCCAGCAGCACGCCGAAGGCGATCCAGTGGTCCCAGGCGGTGATGTAGCGCGAGGCGGCGCTGCCCAGCAGCCAGCCGACCACCGGGGTGACGCCCTCGATCACCCCGAACAGCAGGCCGGCGCGCAGCGCATCGGGCAGCCGCGGGCGGCGTTGCATCGCAGCGCCCTTGCCCACGGCCGCGGCGAAGGCATCGGTGGACATCGCCAGGCCGATCAGCAGGATGGAAAGTGGATTCATGGGGCACCGGGGGCAAGGGACGGAACGCAGGCGGCCGGCACCCGTCACCGGGCGCCGCAATCCAACCTCTGGTCTCGCCAACCTCCAGGTGTCCGCACCACGGCTGCCGCCGAGTGTGTTGATGCGGACTTCCCGCGCCCTGCGGGGCGGGACAGGCTACTCCCCAAACGCAGGCGCGCAGGATACCACGCGGGTCTCCCCGCCCGGCCGCGGCAGTGGCGGGCCGCCACGCGCGCGGCGGCCCGCGTTCAGCGCCGGCGCGGTGGCACCGACACGTGCAGGTGGCCCGGCACGTGCCAGCGCCAGGGGAATTCCACCGCGCGGCTGATGCCGATCCTCGGCCCCACCACCGGTGCGTCGGGGGGCGCGGTGCCGTCGTCGGCGATCCACAGGCCGCGGTCGGCGCCGACCAGGTCGGCGCCGTCGAACTGCCCGGTGATGCCGAAGGCCTGCGACAGCTTGCCCGGGCCGCTGGCCAGGTCGCGGTCGCGCCGCGCCGTTGGCCGCACCGCGCGCATCAGGTCCCGCCCGGCCAGCGGCTCGGCCGCGCGCAGCAGCACGCCGAAGCCCTGGCCGACCTCGCCGCAGACCGCATTGCTGCCCCAGTGCATGCCGTAGGTGAAGTAGACATACAGGTGCCCGGCCTCCCCGAACATGGTGGCGGTGCGCGCGGTCTGCCCGCGGAACGAATGCGCGGCCGGATCCTCGCTGCCGGCGTAGGCCTCGACCTCGACGATGCGCGCGGCGCGGCCGTCGTTCCGCACCAGGATCTTGTTCAGCAGCTCCGGCGCCACCTGCGCCGGATGGCGCCGGTAGAACGCGCGGGGCAGGGGCTGCCAGGCGGGATCGGGGAATCCGCTCACGCGTCGCCCTACAGGAACCCGCCGGACTGGCGCTGCCACAGCTGGGCGTACAG
>JBQGEI010000043.1:0-3638 GCA_052039535.1 Pseudoxanthomonas sp. | reverse complement strand
GCCCCCATCGCCTGGCCCTCCACGCCACGCACGTGCGCGACCAGCGCGCGCAGCTTGGGCGGCTGGTTGCGCCGGTCCGGGAAGTAGAGGAAGAAGCCGGGAAACGGCGGCAGGAAGGCCTCGAGCAGCGGCACCAGCTCGCCCCGCTCCAGCCAGGGGCGGAAACAGGCTTCGATGCCGAAGGTGATGCCGCCTCCGGCCAGCGCCGCGTGGATCATCAGCGACAGGTCGTTGGTGGTGACCTGGGGCTGGACCTGGACATCGAACGGCCGGCCGTCCTCCACGAACTCCCAGCGGTGCGGGGCCACGTCCGGCCGCCGGCGCCAGCCGATGCAGCGGTGCGACACCAGTTCGCGCGGATGGGCCGGGGCGCCGTGCGCGGCGAGGTAGCCGGGCGTGGCCACGGCCAGCTCCCGCTGCGGGCCGCCCAGCGGCACGGCGACCATGTCCTGCTCGATCACCTCGCCCAGGCGCACGCCGGCATCGAACCCGGCCGCGACGATGTCGAACTCCTCGTCGGTCACGGTGACCTCGAGGGTCACGCCCGGGCAGGCCTGGGCGAAGGAAGCCACCAGCGGCCCGGACAGGAAAGGCTCGGCGATCGAGGTCACCGCGACCTTGAGCAGGCCCCGCGGGGTGCCGTCACCGCCGGCGGCCTCCAGCGCGCCCGCCAGGCTGGCCAGTGGCCCGGCCACCTGGCGGTAGAGCGCTTCGCCAGCCTCGGTGAGGCGCACGCTGCGGGTGGATCGCTGCACAAGGGCCACGCCCAGGCCGTCCTCCAGCCTGCGCACGGCCTGGCTGACCGCCGAGCGGGTGGCGCCGCGGCGGTCGGCGGCGGCGCGGAAATTGTGCGATTCGGCCACGGCCTGGAACAGGCGCAGCAGGTTCAGGTCCGGCTCCATGGCCATCTCCGGGTTTTGGTTAGCAATCCTAACCAGTGCGTCCAGCTGCGAGGGAATTCCCTGGACGCTGGCGCCGGCCTACCGTGTGTCCGGACCCGACGGAGACCCCCGATGTCCCTGCTTTCCCCCGCCTCCCCCTCCGCGCTGCTGGCGGCCGCGACGCTGGCTGGCGTCCCCGGCCACGGCGCGCCGCCAGCCGGACGGCCCTGCAGGCGCCCGTGGCGGATGCCGTGTCCGCTCCCGCTCCAGATGCGGGCTCCGATGCCTGCCGCCCGCCCGATCCGCGCCGTGCGCTGATGCCGGGCACGATGCCGGGTCCGGGTCACGTCACATCCCTGCGCCGGCCTGTGGGTGACCGGGGATGGCCGCATCCGCCACGCGCCGCGCGCTGACGGACGCTACGACGAGGCACGCGGCAGCCGCCGCAGCGCCCACCAAGGCCGCGACACCGTCACTGGAAACCGCATCGACGACGTGGACGACACCGGCTTCAGCGCCGACGCCGGGTTCGTCGACGGCGTGCTCCACCACGCCGGCAGGGTCCTGCACCGGGTGCCCGCCGCCGCCAGCACCGCCGACTGAGCGGTTCCCTCCTTCCCTTCACTTCCCCTCGAACCGGAGACCCCCATGAACGACACCATCAACGGCAAGGTCGTACTCATCACTGGCGCCAGCAGCGGCATCGGACAGGCCACCGCCCGCGTGCTCGCCGCGCGCGGCGCGAAGGTCGTGCTGGGCGCACGCCGGCTGGAGCGCCTGCAGGACCTGGCCGGCGCGATCACCGCAGCCGGTGGCGAGGCGATCGCCTGCGCCCTGGACGTTACCGGCCGCGCCAGCATGCAGGCCTTCGCCGACCACGCCCTGCAGCATTTCGGCCGCATCGACGTGATCGTCAACAACGCCGGCATCATGCCGCTGGCCCCGATGGCGGCCCTGAAGGTGGACGAATGGGACGCCATGCTGGACGTGAACGTGCGCGGCGTGCTCCACGGCATCGCCGCGGTGCTGCCCGCCATGCGGGCCCAGGGCAGCGGCCACGTCATCAACGTGTCCTCGATCGGCGGCCTGTACGTGATGCCCTCAGCGGCGGTGTACTGCGCCACCAAGTTCGCGGTGCGTGCCATCTCCGATGGCCTGCGCCAGGAGAACGACCGCATCCGTGTCACCTGCGTCTACCCCGGCGTGGTCGAGTCCGAGCTGGCCTCGACCATCAGCGATGCCGGCACCGCCGCGGCCATCGCCGAGTTCCGCAAGGTCGCGCTCAAGCCCGAAGCGATCGCCGAGGCCATCGCCCACGCCATCGGCCAGCCGGCCGACGTGGATACCAGCGACATCGTGGTGCGGCCGGTGGCCCACCCGGCCTGAAAGCCATGAAGCCACGGGAGATCCCCATGCAGATCCGTTCCCTGACCGGGGGCCTGGCCATCGGTTGCGCCCTCGCCCTGGCATTGCCGGCGCTGGCCGGAGCCCCCGGGGCGGCGCCGGCCGCGGACAACACCGCGCGGGTGCGCGCCGCCTTCGATGCCTGGCGCGAGGGCCGTGGCAGCGTGTTCGACCTGCTGCACGAGGACGTGGAATGGACCGTCGCCGGTGGCAGCCCTGTCTCGGGCGTTTACTGCTCGCGCGCACGGTTCCTCGAGCAGGCGGTCGCGCCGGTCACCGCACGGCTGGCCACGCCGATCGTGCCCACGGTGGAGCATGTGGTCGCGCAGGACGATGCGGTGGTGGTGGTCTGGTCCGGCGAGGCCACCACCCTCGATGGCGGCATCTACCGCAACCGCTATGCCTGGCACCTGCAGCTGCGCGAGGGCCGCATCGTGCGCGGGGTCGCCTTCCTCGACACCTGGGCGCTGGCCGAACTGATGCGCTGAAGCGGACTCAGCGAGCGGGCCGCCAGCGTGGCAACACCAGGGTGCCCAGCTTCAGCAGCTCCACCAGGACCAGCAGCGCCAGCGGGAGGGCCACTGCGGCGGTCGCCGGCAGCCTGGCCGGCCATCCGCCGGGCCACAGCAGGACCGCGCCGGTTGGCACCGCCAGCAGCCACCGCGGCCCGGTCTGCGCCGCTGCAAGCCACAGGCCCGCAGCCTGCCGGCGCAGCAGCAGGACGCCGGATACCGGGAGCGAGGCGTACACGCCGATGGCGGCGGCCGTGAGCCACACCGGCGCACGGGTGCCGTAGATGCCGGCGGTGTCGGCGGCGATGGCGAGTTCGCCCAGCAACGGCACCCTGCCCTGGCCGATGCTGGCGATGACGTAGTGCGCGAAGTACGCCAGGTCCAGCACGCCCCACCCCATCATCCACGGGCCCGCCATGGACGCACGCGCCGCGCGCGCCTGTGTCTGTCCTGCCATCGCTCCGGTCCGCTCCCCTGCTGGCGCCGGGCTCGATGCACCAGGGGCGCTGGCCGGCAGCGGCACGACAGGCGTGGCGCGGCACACCGCGCAACGCCGCGGGTGTTGGCCGGTACGGGTGCCCGGCGGCAGGCCGCTACCAGATCACCAGGTACCGCACGCGGCGGCAGCGGCAGCGCCGGCCACCGTCGCGGGTGGGCCGGTGGTAGCGATGGAAACCCATCAGGCAGAACAGGTCCGAGAGCAGGTGTGGCATGGCGGCGATCCCCTGTGGCGCGCCTTCCCTGCGGAGCCGGCGCCGGGGCGATGGCCGGACCGGGAAGGGCGCCCTGCAAGATTCCCGCGCGCCGGGGCGGGCGGGAATCGGGTTCGTCTGATTTTTCC
>JBQGEI010000042.1:0-10259 GCA_052039535.1 Pseudoxanthomonas sp. | reverse complement strand
TTTTCCGCTCTTTGCACGCTTCTGACCTACGGCGCAACGGTCGCAGCATTTGTTGCGCAGGCGCCTTTGCTAGCGGCATCCACTTACCTGGCGCCAACTTGGTCTTCGCTCGGACACCATGCACTCGCCAATGCTGTCGCTTACTCTGCGGAGTACCTAGGCTACGCGACGGTGTTCGTGCCACTGGCGCTCATGGTCGTGTGGCCTCTTTGGCTCCGGAAGCGCTGGGCGACTGTGATTGCCGCACTGGGCGCTAACAATTCATTCAAGTCTACGCCGCTTCGCGGCGCGGCTTAACTTAAGCGTTGGCGCCCATGAAGAAGTCTGCCGTCATCTCGAAGTGTCAGGCATATCGCTACGAGCTTCGTCGCATGTGGGACGAGACTAAGCCGCTGGTGCTTTTCATCGGACTTAATCCTTCCACCGCCGACGCCGAGGTTGAAGACAACACTTCGCGAGTCTGTGCCAACTACGCGAAGCGCTGGGGCTATGGCGGCTTGCTGCTTGGCAACCTTTTCGCATTCCGCTCAACAGATCAGGCAGGCCTGTTCAACGCCACGGACCCTGTCGGCCCGGAAAACGACGCAGCGCTGGCAAAGCTGCAACAGGAAGCGGCCTTAGTTGTATGCGCCTGGAGCGGCTCTGGCTCGTACCGGCAGCGTGACCAGGCGGTGTTCAAAGGACTGCATGATCCGCACTGTTTGGTGAGACTAAAGAGCGGTCACCCGGGGCATCCACTCTATAAGAGCGCCGCGCTCCAACCTACACGGTATGAGCGCTAACAATTCGTCCAAGCCGACGCAGCTTCGCGGGTCGGCTTAACTCAGGCGTTAGGCGTCGGAGGAGCGTTTATGGCAAGCGTGATCCGCAGTATCGCCGGTGGCGTAGCCGGTATCGCCGTGGCCGTGGGAACAGTGGCTGCCTTCGAGCTTCTTGGCCGCACCGTTGGCGCGCTTCGGCCGCCGCCAGTTAGCCGGGCGCCGGAAGCGCTGTCAGCGTATTTCCAGGGCCTCCCGGTCTCCGCTCTCCTGTTTGTCGCGCTCGGGTGGTTCGTGGCCGTGCTACTGGGCAGCTACGCCGCCGTGCTCATTTCCCGTTCCCGGCCGGTGCTCTTTTCGCTGTTGGTCGGCGGCGTCATCCTGCTCGCCGCGGTCGCAAACTTCGCCCTGTTGCCGCATCCAGTCTGGTTTGTGGCCGTGGGCATCGCTGCCGTCGCGCTCGCCACACTATTTGCAGCCAAGATCACTGGCCGAGCGACTGACGGATCGTCCAAGTCGACGCCGCGTCGCGGCCGGGCTTGACCCGGGCGTCAGCCACCCATCGCGGGCGCGGCTCCGCGCCAGGCAGCTGGGCGGGCGTGGATGCCTGGCTGCAGCGCCCGGCCGCGTGCCCGGTCGAAACCGAAGCGAAATTGCAACGATCCGTTGCCAGGACGCTGCACACGTCACGAGGCCTTGTGCGGCAAGGATCCGGGGGTCAGCAGACTTGCGTTTTTTTAACGTACAGGTTCTGTACAAGCCCGCGGTCAACGAACGGGTAACAGATCGGTCTCCAGTATCGGCGCCGTCGCCAATCGGGCGTCATTCGAACCATCTGGATGGAGACCACCATGCGTACCTGGCTGATTGTTCCAATCGCGGCAATGTTTGCGACCTCGGCCGCCCACGCGTCCGGTCCGGAGGCGGGCAAGTTCTCGATGTCCCTCCTGGGTGGCATCGATACGCCCGTCAGCGGTGACGTGCACGACGGCGCGGTGGCGCCGGTGCCGGACCTGGGCCCGCTCAACCCGGCGCTGGCCGGCATCAATGCCGAGCTGCGGATCCAGCCGCGCGAGCACGACCGCATCTACGGCCAGGCCAGCACGGTCGGGCTGGAGTTCGGCTACGGCTTCAGCGACCGCAGCGAGATGTTCGCCCAAGTCCGCCAGACCCGCGCCGGCGAGGGCCGGGTGATGGTGGGCGAGGCCTACGTGCCGGCGCTGCAGGCAGGCCTGCCCGTCTATGGCACCTTCGGCCGCTACGAGGCGCTGTCGGCCGAGCTCGGTTACCGCCACTTCTTCGGTACGCCCGATTCGGCACGCCCCTTCGTCGGTGCCCGCCTGGGCGCGACCCGGGTCGACGACATCAACGCCACGTTCGAGATCCCCGATGGCGGCATCACCATCGCCAACGCCCCGTTCTACGAGGCGGGCTGGGTCGCCACCGGCGGCCTGGACATCGGTGTGATCGTGCCGGTCTCGGAGACCTTCAGCGTCACCCTGGCCAGTGGCGTCCACTACACCAGCGACCTGAAGGACGACGACAGCGCCATCGGGGGCCTGGGCCTGGCCCGCATCAACGACACCGGCAGCCGCGTGTCGGTGCCGCTGAGCCTGGCGGCGCGCTGGGATTTCTGAGCCCTCCGCTGCGCGCGGCGAAGATCCTTCGCAGAAGGGGGCCACACGCGTGGCCCCCTTTGCTTTGCGCGGCGCGGTGGGTGGAGCGTCGGCGGTGGCGTGACGATCACCGCTGGCGCCGGTCGCGCGGGCGGCCGGCGATGCCGGGGTGTATCCGCGCGATGCCGCCACCGGCGGCGCGCGCCGGTACGATGGCCGCTCCATGGGCCGCAGGGGAAGCGGGATGACGAGGCTGGGATTCGGCCTGACCAATGTGTACCTGCGCTGCGGCGTCGTGATGCTGCTGGTCGCGGTGGCCAGCGCCGTGCTGCTGTTCGGCTTCGGGCCCTGGCAGGGAACGCCGCGGCTGCTGCTCGGGTGGGCATTGCGCGCCGGCCTGCTGGGCGGTGTGGTGCTGTACGTGATCGGACGCCTGGTGCAGGGCGCTGGCGTGCTGTCACGGCGGGCGGAGCGACGCGACCTGCGGTGAGGCCTGTCCGCGGCGCGGGGCGGCCGCCGCTTACGTGCCGGTGCCGAGCCGGCGCAGCAGGAAGCGCTGCAGGTCGCCCAGCTCTTCGGCCACCAGGGCTGGCAGCAGTGGCGGCAATGGAGGCGGCGGCTGCAGCGACAGCCAGGCGCGCGCCAGCGTGCCCAGCGCGTGGGACAGCACCGCCTCGTCGCCGGCTTGCAGCGCCGGTGCCGCTGTGCGCTCGCCAGCTTCCTCGTGCGTCGGTTCGTGCCCGCCGTGCGCGGCTGGCGGTTCGCGTTCGGCATCCCAGCAGGCGGCCAGCACGCGGTAGACCAGCCGCTGGCAGGTGGCCACCGCCGGCCAGTGCTCGCTGGCGGTGCGGCGTTCTTCCGCCGAGCCCGCCAGCGCCTGGTCCAGGGTCTGCTCCAGCAGGAAGCTGCGGTGCTGGAGATCGCGCCGGGCGACGCGCGCGGCCGGCGACGCCACCTCGCCACGGGCCAGGTGCAGGACGACGGTGCGTATCCCCAGCAGGCACTGGCCGATGTCGCCGGCCACGCTGGCGGCACCGGCCCGGGGCGGCAGCAGGCGGAACGCCGCCAGCGCGCAGAGGCAGCCGACCAGCGTGTCCACGCCGCGGGCCAGCAGCAGGCTGCCGAGGTCGTCCACCGGCCTGCCACCACTGGCGATGGTCAGCGCCGCGGCGGTGATGAACACCACCGCCAGCCCGTAGTTGCGCACCACCACGATCTCGATGGCGAACTGCAGCGCCATCACCACCAGCGCCAGCCACGGCCCGGACGGGTGCAGCCACAGCACGGCGCCGGCCAGCAGCAGGCCTGCCCAGGTGCCGGCGGTGCGCTCGACACTGCGCTGCACGGTGCGGGTCCAGGACAACCCCTGGTGCAGCATCAGCAGCGCGGCGGCCATGGCCCAGTACGCGCGCTCGACCTCCAGCGTGGCGGCGACCGTGCCGGCCAGCAGGCAGGCCAGGCCCACCCGCAGCACCACGCGCAGGGAATTCGAGCCGGGCGCAAGGCCTTCGCGCAGCAGCGTCCAGGAGCGCGGGTAGCCGTGCGGGATGGCGTCGCGCGGCAGCGCCGGCGGGCGGCGGATGGCAGGCCGCTGCGCCTCCAGCGCAAGTGCGCCCGCGCGCCGTTGCAGGGCGCTGCGACGCTGCGGCGGCAGCGACGGGTCCAGGTTGGCGGCGAAGATCAGGTGCAGCTGCCGGTTGAGCGCGCGCAGCCGCGCCAGTTCGCCGTCGCGGCGCGCCGGGATCGGCTGGAACCCGACCAGCATCTGCCAGCTGTCATGCAGGGCCTGCGCGGCGCGCCGGCGCGCGGGCGGATCCTCGCCGCCGTGGGGGTCGATGCCCGGGGCGACGGCCCGCGCCGCCGCGGCCACCGCCCGCCGCTCCGGTCCACGCAGCTGCCACAGGGCGCCGGCGGTATGCAGCGCCCAGGCCACCGCGCCGCCGGCCAGCACCAGCAGGCCCGCGTGCCAGGCCGGCAGGTGCCCGGCGGGCATCGCGGTGCCGCTGGCGCAGGCCAGCACGAACAGGTACGCGCCGGGCGGACCGACCCGCATCGCGTTGCACAGCCAGGTCGCCAGCATCGCCACCAGGACCAGCGCCGGCAGCACCGCCCACCCGTGCGGCTCCAGCCACAGGCCGAACACCACCGCGCCGGCGAAGGCCAGGGCGATCACCGCCAGCGCGATCGCCCGGGCCGCGTAGGGCCGGTCGCCGCAGTAGAGCGCGGTGAACGCGCCCAGCGTCGCCATCAGCCCGGCGGTGGTGTCGCCAGCCAGCCAGCCGGCCAGCACCGGGATGCCCATCGCCAGCGCCGCGCGTGCGGCGAAGGCGGTGCGTCCGGGCGGCGCCGGGCGCACCTGGCGCATCTCGCGCAGCAGCCCGCGCGTGCCGGTGCGCGGGGGAGGGGAGGGAGCGGGGGGCAGCGGGGCGCTCATCGCCGCCCATGGTAGCCAGCGGCTGCCGCTAGACTGCGAAGCCCCACCAAGGAGATGCGCATGGAAATGGAAATCCGCTACCTGGCCGGCGCGGTGGTGCTGGGCGTGGTCCAGCTGCTGCTTGCCGATACGCTGGTCACCCGCCAGCGCGGCATGGAATGGAACACCGGGCCGCGCGACCTGGATCCGGGCCCGGCCCGGGGCATGGCCGGACGCGCCGAGCGGGTCATGCGCAACTTCATGGAGACCTTCCCGTACTTCGCCGCCGTGGTGCTGGCGGTGGTGGTGACCGGGCGCACCGACGCCTGGACCCTGCTCGGCGTGCAGCTCTACCTGGCCGCGCGCATCGTCTACGCGCCGATGTACCTGTGGGGCGTGCGCTACCTGCGCTCGGCCGCGTGGGTCGTGTCGATGGCCGGGTTCGCGCTGGTGCTGGCACCGCTGCTGCGCTGAGCCTGGCCGAAGCATTCATCGACCGTTGCCAAGGCGCGCCACCCAGCGCCTAGACTGGGCGGCCACCCGAGCTGCGTGACCTCCGCCGTGCCGCCTTCCCCCCTGCGTCGCCTGCTGTTCCCGCTCCTGCTGCTGCTCGGGCTGGCCGTGCTGGCGGGCTGCCAGCGCGAGATGCCCGCCGAGGGTGAGGTGGAGACGCAGGTGGTGGTGTCGCCGGAGGAGGGCGGTGCGGTCAGCCGCGATCCGGTGCCGGCGGAGGCCATCGCCGCCGAGCCGCCGCCGGCGCCCGCGCCGGAGCCGGCCGCCGACTGGACCCCGCTGGAGCTGGCCTCCGGCCAGGCCTGGATCGGCTGCAGCCTGGACTACCGCGAAGGCGACGGCGAGCCGGTGGCGTCGCTGGAGCGCGAGCCGCTGCGCGGCCTGATGGAAGGCTGCCGCGAGGGCGACGTGGTCCGGGTGCGCTATGCCGGCAAGATCGCGCGGGACTTCACCGCGCTGGTCGAGCGGGTCACGCGCATGGCCGAGGAGCTGGGGATCAGCCACCGGGTGCTGGACCTGGATTCGACCGGCGGCCACGTCGAGGACGCGATCCGCACCGGCGACTGGATCGGCAACCACCGCTGGACCTTGTGGGTCCGGGAGGATTCGGTCTGCCACAGCGCCTGCGTGTTCGTGCTGGCCGGCGGCGACAGCCGGGTGCTGGCCGGGCGGGTGGGCATCCACCGCATCATCCGGCTCAGCTCCACCGCCACCAGCCGGCATGAGCTCAACACCGAGCTGCAGGCGGTGTACGGCACGGTGCGCGCCTACCTGGAGCGCAACGGCGCCTCGCCGCTGCTGGCGGACGTGATGAAGACCGTCCCCAACCGCAGCCTGCGGCTGCTGACCCAGGACGAGCTGGCGGCCTACGGGCTGGATGGCAACAACGCCGCCCAGGACGACCTGGACCGGGTGCGGCTGCTGGCCAAGTGCGGCGACGACTTCATGCTGCGGCGCGACCGCTGGGTGCGCGCCTTCGACGACCGTTGCCGGTCCGAGAACGAGGTGTACGCGCGCAACGCCTGCGGGCTGGAACTGCGCCGCGGGCTGGGCTTCCCCGACGACGAGTGCCCGTCCGAAAGCCCGCTGGCGGAATACAACGCCCAGGACGCGGCGCCACTGGATGCCGCCGGCGCCACCGCCGACGGTATGCCCTCCGTGGGGACCGCCGGCGCGGACATGGCGGTCCACGCGCCGGCGCCCGGTGGCAGCGGCCCGGCGGCGCCGGCCGGCGGCGGGCGCTGATCCGCGGGAGGGCGACGCGGGCCATTCCCGCGCATCCGGGGCCGTGCAGGCGCCTGCGGCAGGGCGCCCGCGCGCGGGCCCCGATGCAGTGGACCGATGCGGCGCAACACCCGCAGACCCCTGTTTTCGCAGGGGTTACACGCCGACGGCAGGCATGATGCGCTGAACGGAACCTCGGTCCACATTCAGCCGCAGGCGCGACAAGTGCCTGCGTTGCAGCGCACAATGGCGAACTTTCACGCAATCCCGCCGCGCCGCCAGGCGCCGCCGCCGGAGCCCCGGATGTCATCCCCCGATCAAGAAACCCCTGCCGCGCCGAGCTTCGGCGACCTCGGCCTGCCGCAGCCGTTGCTGACCGCCCTGTCCGAGGTCGGCTACGAGACGCCGTCCCCGATCCAGGCCGCGACCATCCCGGCGCTGCTGTCCGGCCGTGACGTGCTGGGCACCGCCCAGACCGGCACCGGCAAGACCGCCGCGTTCGCGCTGCCGATCCTGTCGCGCCTGGACATGTCCCTGACCCGGCCGCAGGCGCTGGTGCTGGCGCCCACCCGCGAGCTGGCCATCCAGGTCGCCGAGGCGTTCCAGCGCTACGCCGTGCATATGCCCGGCTTCCAGGTCCTGCCGCTGTACGGCGGCCAGGGGTACGGGCCGCAGCTGCACGCGCTGCGCCGCGGCGTGCACGTGGTCGTCGGTACCCCGGGCCGGGTGATCGACCACCTGGAGCGCGGCACCCTGGACCTGTCCGGGCTCAAGCGCCTGGTGCTGGACGAGGCCGACGAGATGCTGCGCATGGGCTTCATCGACGATGTCGAGGCCGTGCTGCAGAAGGTTCCGGCCGAACGCCAGGTGGCGCTGTTCTCGGCGACCATGCCGCCGCCGATCCGGCGCATCGCCCAGACCTACCTGCGCGAGCCGGTGGAAGTGACGATCGCGGCCAAGACCACCACCTCGGCCAACATCCGCCAGCGCTACTGGTTCGTCAGCGGGCTGCACAAGCTCGATGCGCTGACCCGCATCCTCGAGGCCGAGCCGTTCGACGCGATGATCGTGTTCGCGCGCACCAAGGCCGGCACCGAGGAGCTGGCCAACAAGCTGCAGGCCCGTGGCGTGGCTGCGGCGGCGATCAACGGCGACATGCAGCAGCAGCAGCGCGAGCGCACCATCCAGCAGCTCAAGGACGGCCGCCTGGACGTACTGGTGGCCACCGACGTGGCCGCCCGCGGGCTGGACGTGGAGCGCATCAGCCACGTGCTGAACTACGACATCCCGTACGACACCGAAAGCTACGTGCACCGCATCGGCCGCACCGGCCGCGCCGGCCGCAGCGGCGAGGCGATCCTGTTCGTCACCCCGCGCGAGAAGGGCATGCTGCGCGCGATCGAGCGCGCCACCCGGCAGCCGATCGAGGAGATGCGCCTGCCGACCGTGCAGGCGGTCAACGACCGTCGCGTCGCGCGCTTCTTCGAGCGCATCGGCGGCGCGCTGGAAGCCGGCGGCCTGGAGCCGTACCGCGAGCTGGTGGACCGCTACGCGACCGAGCACGACGTCGGCGCCGGCGAGATCGCCGCGGCCCTGGCGCGCCTGCTGCAGGGCGACACCCCCCTGTTCCTGGAAGCCCGCGAGGAGCCGGCGCCGCACGAGCGCCCTGCGCGCGAGCCGCGTGCGTTCGAGGACCGTGGCGCGCGTGCGCCGCGAGGCCGCGACGACGGCGACTTCGCCCCGCGCGCCCCGCGCGCGCCCAAGCCGCCGCGCGATGCGCCGCAGCCGGGCATGGAGACCTACCGGGTCGAGGTCGGCCACGCCCATGGCGTCAAGCCGGGCAACATCGTCGGCGCGATCGCCAACGAGGCCGGGCTGGAGGCGCGCTTCATCGGCCGCATCGACATCCACGACGACTATTCGATCCTGGACCTGCCGGCCGGGATGCCGCCGGACACGATGTCGCACCTGCAGAAGGCGTGGGTGGTCGGCCAGCAGCTGCGCATCAGCCGCTGGGACGGCACCCACACCGAACCGTCCGGCGCGGGCGCTCCGCGTGGCCGGTTCCGGCCGGGCGGGCGTCCCGGTGGGGCCGGCCCGCGCGGTCCGAAGCCGCCGCACCGCAAGGGACCGCCGCGCCCGCGCGGCTGATGGCCGCAGGCGCCGCCGGTGATCCGGCCGGCGCCTTTGCCGTGGTCGGCCGGTTGCGGGTTGGCGCCGGCGGTTACGGAGGGGTGAGGCCCCGTATCATTGGCGGGTGAAACACTCGCCCCGCAGTCCCGGCCTTGCCTCCCTCGCGGGCCGTCACCGGTCCCGCATCGCCTTCCTGGTGGTCGCACTGCTGCTGGCAGCGGTGGCGGTATCCAATGCCTTCGACCGTGCCGGGCGCTGGCCGGCCGGCAGCTACCTGCTGAGCGGCGTGGCCACCACCGAGGCGCCGCAGTCGCGCGGCTGCCCGCCGGGCGCCTCCAGTCCCGGTCCGCACGTGGAAGTCGCGCCGCCCCCGGGCGGCTGGCCGGGTGTGCCGCAGGCGGTCAGCGTGTTCAACGTCTTCTCCGGCGAGGTCCGGCTGGAGCATGCCGGGCGCGTGGTGTGCGGGCGCATGCACGATGCGCGCACCCGCGACTCGCGCTTCCGCGCCGGCGTGGGGATGGTGATCGTGCCGGCCGCCGGCAGCCTGGAGCCGGTGCTGGTGTCCTGGGAGCCGCCGTTCAAGCCCGGCTGGATCCCGACGGTGCGGCTTGGGGCGCCCAGCGACGTGCAGCATGGGGACACCCTGCGGCTGGTGGTGCGCACCGCCTGCCTGGGCGTGGCCCTGGCCCTGGCGATGACGGCGCTGATGGCCTTCCCCGGCTCGCGCGACTGGGTGTTCCTCGGCTATGCGCTGCTGTGCGCGCTGTCGGTGGTGTGGCAGGCCGTGCTCAGCGGCCTCAGCGGCTATCCCGAGCCGTGGCTGCCGGTGTCCGGGCACGAGGGGCGCTGGCTGGTCGGGTTGTCCAGCACGGGCCTGGGGGCGCTGCTGTGCGCGATGTGGATGCTGGTGGCCGGCCCGGGCCTGGCCGCCGGGATGCGCACCCGCATGATGGCCATCACCGGCGCGGCCTGGCTGGCGGCCACTGCAATGGCGCTCCTGGTGCCGGCCTCGTGGCTGGCGCCGATGGGCATGGGCGTGGAACTGGCGTTCCGCATCGCCTACCTGCTGATGCTGGCCTGGGCCGTGCGCGGCCTGCTGCTGGGGCGCCCGGGCATGGTCCCCGCGCTGGCGGCGATGCTGCCGTTCGCCGGCATGGGGCTGCTGGAGATGGCCGGCAGCCGCTGGCTGGTGGAATACCGGGTCGAGGCGATCCAGCTGTCGGTGACCTGGTTCCTGACCGTGAGCGCGTATGCGCTGAACCAGCGCCTGGGCCGGCTGCGCCGCCAGCGCGACGAGATGCAGGTGCTCGCCGAGACCGACGCGCTCACCGGCCTGCCCAACCGCCGCGCCGGCCTGCGTCGCCTGGGCGAACTGTTCCAGGCCGCGCGCGAGGGCAGCGTCCCGTTGAGCGTGGCCTTCGTGGACATCGACCATTTCAAGACGATCAACGACGACCACGGCCACGACGCCGGCGACCGGGTACTGGTGGCCGCGGCCCAGGCGCTGACGGGGACCGTCCGCGGCCCCGGCGATGCGGCGCGGATGGGTGGCGAGGAATTCCTGGTGCTGCTGCCGGGGGTCGAAGGGGCTGCAGCACTGCG
>JBQGEI010000041.1:0-11931 GCA_052039535.1 Pseudoxanthomonas sp. | reverse complement strand
CCGCGATGACCGACGTATTCCCCACCCGCATCGGCGTCCAGCAGGCGCTGGATCTGCTGCGCGCCGCCGCGGCCGCCCGCGTGCGTGCGACCGAGCAGGTCCCGACCCGCCGCGCCGACGGCCGCGTGCTGGCCGCCGACGTGGTCGCGCAGGTCGCCCTGCCGGCCTTCGACAACAGCGCGATGGACGGTTTCGCGCTGCGCCACGCCGACCTCCGCGGCGACGCGCCGGTCAGCCTGCAGCTGGCCGGCGAGCAGTTCGCCGGGGCGGACCTGGGGCTTGAAGTCGGTCCCGGCCAGTGCGTGCGCATCACCACCGGCGCGCCACTGCCGGCCGGTGCGGATGCCGTGGTGATCCGGGAGGACGCACGCGAGGCCGATGGCCGCGTGCTGGTTCCGGCCGGGGTGCGCGCCGGCGCGCACGTGCGCCGCCGGGGCGAGGACGTGATGCCTGGCGACGTAGTGTTGCAGGCCGGGCAGGTGCTGACGCCAGCCCGCATCGGCCTGGCCGCGGCGCTGGGGATCGACCGCCTGGACGTGGCCGCGCGCCCGACCGTTGCGGTGTTCACCAGCGGCGACGAACTGGCCGAGCCTGGCATGCCCTTGCAGCCGGGCCAGGTCTACAACAGCAACCGCGAACAGCTGATGGCCCAGCTGCGTGCCGCCGGACTGGAACCGGTGGCCTGGCCGACCCTGCCGGACGATCCCGAGCGCATCGCCGCGGTGCTGGACGATGCGGTGGAGAATTTCGACCTGGTGCTGACCTGTGGCGCGGTGTCGGCGGGCGAGAAGGACCACCTGCCCGGCTGGCTGCAGGCTCGCGGGACGATCGGCTTCTGGAAGGTGCGCATGCGCCCGGGGATGCCGGTGCTGTTCGGCGAGGCCGGACGGGCGCTGGTGCTGGGACTGCCGGGCAACCCGGTATCGGTGCTGGCGACCTTCCACGTGTTCGGCCGCGCGCTGGTGGATGCGCTGCAGGGCAGGGAGCCGCGCCCGCGCTGGCATGCGCGGCTGGCCGGGCCGTGGGCCAAGCGCCACGAGCGTCTTGAATTCCTGCGCGGCCGCCTGGAGCCGGGCCAGGACGCCACCTTGCGGGTACACCCGGTGCCGGCGGATGGTTCGCACCGGCTGCGCGGCGCGGCCGCCAGCGATGCGCTGATCGTGCTGGAGGAGGGCGCGCGGGACTACGCCGGCGGCGACCTGGTCGAGGTGCTGCCGCTGTAGCGGCCCGCACGGCGATGCAGTGTTGCGCACAGGGCCAGGCAGCGTGCTTCCGCCTGCCGCCGGCGCGGCCGATAATCCGGCCATGGACACACAGACGGTGAGCCCGCGGCAGGCCCGCGAACGCCAGCGCCAGGGCGCGCTGCTGATCGATATCCGCGAGCCGCACGAGCGCGTCTCCGGCCAGGCCGAGGGAGCGCTGGCCGTGGGCCGCGCCGAACTGGAGGCGGCGCCGGCGGCGCACCTGCCCGGGCCGGACGCGGAGGTGCTGCTGATCTGCCAGGTCGGAAGGCGTTCGCAGGCCGCCGCCGCGACGCTGCAGGCGGCCGGATTCACGCGCGTGCGCTCGGTGGACGGTGGCACCGGCGCCTGGGCGTCCGCGGGCCTGCCCCTGGTCCGGCCCCAGCTGGAACCGGAGCAGGCCGATTTCCTGGAGCGGTATTCGCGCCACCTGCGCCTGGCCGAGGTCGGTGTGGAGGGCCAGCAGCGCCTGGCGGCCGCGCGCGTGCTGCTGCTCGGAGCGGGCGGGCTGGGCTCGCCGGTGGCGTTTTACCTGGCAGCGGCCGGGGTGGGGCATATCCGCCTGGTGGACGACGACGTGGTGGACCGCAGCAACCTGCAACGCCAGATCCTGCACACGGAGGCCTCGATCGGCACGCCGAAGGTGGAGTCGGCGCAGCAGCGGCTGCAGGCGCTCAATCCCTCCATCCGGATCGAGCCGGTGCAGGCGCGGGTGACCTCCGACAACGTCGAGAAGCTGCTCGAGGGGATCGACCTGGTGGTCGACGGCTCGGACAACTTCCCGCTGCGCTACCTGCTCAACGACGCCTGCGTGAAGCTGGGCAAGCCGCTGGTGTACGGCGCGGTACAGCGTTTCGAGGGCCAGGTGAGCGTGTTCGACGCCGGCCGCCGTCGCGGCCAGGCGCCGTGCTACCGCTGCCTTTTCCCCGAGCCGCCGCCGCCGGAGCTGGCACCCAGTTGTGCCGATGCGGGGGTGCTGGGCGTGCTGCCGGGCATCGTCGGGCTGCTGCAGGCCAACGAGGCGATCAAACTGCTGCTGGGGATCGGCCAGCCGCTGGCTGGGCGCCTGCTGCAGTTCGACGCGCTCGCGCCGCGTTTCCGCGAGCTGCGCCTGCCCCCGGATCCGGACTGCCCGGTGTGCGCGCCCGGCCGCCCGTTCCCCGGTTACATCGACTACGCCGCATTCTGCGCCGCGCACTGACCGGTGCGGCCACCCATTTGCGCGGGCCAGCCCCGCACCTGACGGAACAGCCATGGCAGCCGAGGCGGGAAGCGAACTGGTGAAGGTGGTCGCCCTGCTCGGGGCGGCGGTGGTGATGGTGCCGTTGTTCCGCCGCCTGGGGCTGGGCTCGGTGCTCGGCTACCTGACGGCCGGGCTGCTGGTGGGGCCGTTCGGGCTGGGGTGGTTCAGCGACCCGCAGGCGATCCTCCACATCGCCGAGTTGGGGGTGGTGATGTTCCTGTTCGTGATCGGCCTGGAGATGCGGCCGGCCCACCTGTGGGGGCTGCGGCGGCAGATCTTCGGACTCGGCACGCTTCAGATCGCGCTGTGCACGGTGGTGCTGACGGCGGTCGCGCTGCTGTGCGGCCTGCGCATGCCCGCGGCCTTCATCGGCGCGGCAGGCTTCGTGCTGACCTCCACGGCGGTGGTGATGCAGCTGCTGGGCGAGCGGGGCGACATCGCCCTGCCACGCGGCCAGCGGATCGTCTCGATCCTGCTGTTCGAGGACCTGCTGATCGTGCCGCTGCTGGCCCTGGTGGCGTTCATGTCGCCGTTGCCGGAGGAGGTCGGGGCGGCCAGCCGGTGGACGTCGGTCCTGGTGGGAATCGGCGCGCTGGCAGGGCTGGTGGTGGCCGGGGTGTGGCTGCTCAACCCGCTGTTCCGCCTGCTGGCGCGGGTGCGCGCGCGGGAGGTGATGACCGCCGCCGCGCTGCTGGTCGTGCTCGGCGCGGCGCTGCTGATGGAGGTTGGTGGCCTGTCGGCGGCGATGGGCGCGTTCCTGGCGGGAGTGTTGTTGTCCGGGTCGACCTTCCGCCACCAGCTGGAAGCGGACATCGAGCCGTTCCGCGGCCTGCTGCTGGGCCTTTTCTTCCTCGGCGTGGGCATGGCCCTGGACCTGGCGGTGGTGGCCGGCAGCTGGCCGCTGATCCTGGCCGGGCTGGTGGCGATGATGCTGGCCAAGGCGGCCTGCATCTATGCCGTGGCCCGCTTCACCGGCACCGGACGCCACGACGCGCTGGACCGGGCGGTGGTCATGGCCCAGGGCGGCGAGTTCGCCTTCGTGCTGTTCTCGGCGGCGCAGGCGGCGGGGGTGATCGACAGCACCGCCAACGCCAACCTGACCGCGATCGTGGTGTTGTCCATGGCGCTCACCCCGCTGGCGGTGCTGGCCATGCGCCGCCTCACCGGCAGCGGCCTGGCGCCTTCGATGGAGGGCGTCGAGGAGGTGGAAGGGCAGAGCGGCAGCGTGCTGATCGTCGGTTTCGGGCGCTTCGGGCAGGTCATGAGCCAGGCCCTGCTGGCGCGCGACGTGGACGTCACCATCATCGATACCGACATCGAGATGATCCGCAGCGCGGCCGAGTTCGGCTTCAAGGTGTACTACGGCGATGGCACCCGGGCCGACGTGATGCGTGCTTCAGGCGCCGGGACCGCGCGGGTGGTGGCCGTATGCGTGGACGACCGCGCCGCGGCCACCCGCATCGCCGCGCTGTGTGGCGAGCAGTTCCCGCAGGCGCAGGTGCTGGTGCGTGCGTTCGACCGCGAACACGCGCTTGAGCTGGTTCCGCTGGACGTGCATTTCCACATCCGCGAAACCTTCGAATCGGCGGTGCGCTTCGGCCAGGCCGCGCTGGAGGCGCTGGGGGTCGATGCGGAGGAGGCTTCGCGCATGTCCGAGGAGGTGCGGCGCCTGGACGCGGAGCGCTTCGCGCTGGAGGTGGCCGCCGGCGACGTGCGCGCCGGGCGCCCGCTGATCATCGGCAACACCCCGCCGGCCACGCCCACGCCGTTCACCCCGCCGCGGCGGGCGTCGCGGCGGTTGGATCCGGGCGACGCGCCTGCCCCGGACCCCCCGGGCTGAGCGAGCGGCGCTGCGGGGTTCAGTCGTGGCGCCGGCGTGTGGCCTCGAACGCGGCCAGCTGTTCCGGGGTGGCTTCGCGCTGGTGGCGGGCCTTCCAGTCGGCAAAGGGCATGCCGTAGACGGCCTGGCGGGCCTGGTCCTTGTCCATGTCCAGCCCGGCCTCGGCCGCGGCCTCGCGGTACCAGTCGGCCAGGCAGTTGCGGCAGAAGCCGGCCAGGATCATCAGGTCGATGTTCTGCACGTCGCTGCGGTCCTGGTTGAGGTGCCGCAGCAGCCGGCGGAACGCGGCCGCCTCCAGTTCCACCTGTTGGGTCACGCTGCTACCTCGCCGGTCCGGAATCGGGGACAATGTGCCGCTCCGCCGCATGGTCCCGCAAGCACCCGATGACCGCCCGCATCCTCGATGGCCGCCGCGTTTCCGAAGCACTGCTCGACGAACTGAAGACGCGGGTGGACGCGCGCCTGGAGCGGGGCCTGCCACGTCCGGGCCTGGCCGTGGTCCTGGTCGGCGCCGATCCGGCCTCGGCCGTGTACGTGCGCAACAAGCGCCGCGCGGCGGAGACGGTGGGGATCGAGGCGTTCGACTACGACCTGCCGGCCGGCACCTCCGAGGCGCAGATCCTGGCCCTGATCGACCAGCTCAACGCCGACCCCAAGATCCACGGCATCCTGGTCCAGCTGCCGCTGCCGGGGATATCCGACGCCAGTGCGCTGATCGAGCGGATCGACCCGCGCAAGGATGTGGACGGGTTCCACCCGTCCAACGTCGGCCACCTGGCGCTGCGCCAGTTCGGCCTGCGCCCATGCACCCCGCGCGGGATCATGACCCTGCTGGCGCACACCGACCGTCCGGTGCGTGGCCGCAACGCGACCATCGTGGGGGTCAGCAACCATGTCGGCCGGCCGATGGCGCTGGAACTGCTGATTGCCGGCTGCACCGTGACCAGCTGCCACAAGTTCACCCCCCGGGAGGTCCTGGAAGCGCGCGTGCGCGATGCCGACATCCTGGTGGTGGCGGTGGGCCGGCCGGGGATCGTCCCGGGCGAGTGGGTCAAGCCTGGCGCGGTGGTGATCGACGTGGGCATCAACCGCCTGGACGACGGCCGCCTGGTGGGCGATGTCGGCTACGACGCGGCCGCCGCACGCGCCAGCTGGATCACCCCGGTGCCTGGCGGCGTGGGGCCGATGACGGTCGCCACCCTGATGCAGAACACGCTGGAAGCGGCCGACGCCGACGCCCGCACCAGCGCGCGCTGATCCCATCCCGGTGGCGCTGCGCTGACGCGTCGCGGCACCTTTCCCCGCCTGGCGTGCAATCGCATCGCGGTGGCTTCACGATCCCTCCAACACACTGCGCGGCGAGCGTGCGGCTACTGGCCGCCACGCATCCCCGGGGTCGGAGGATCGTGTTTATCGGTGCCATGCACAGACGCTGCCTGCTTGCCGCCATGGCTGCCGTGCCGGTGATCGCCGGCTGCGGCGGGCCGCAGTCGGCGCTTGATCCTGCCGGTCCGGCCGCCGCGGCGATCGCCGACATCTGGTGGCTGATGTTCTGGGGCGCGGTCCTGGTCTGGTTGCTGGTGACCTCGCTGCTGTTGCTGGCGCTGCGCCGCCGTCGCCGTCTCTCCGAGCGTGGCGGGCGCACGATGATCATCGCCGGTGGCCTCGTCCTGCCGACCGCCGTGCTCGCGGCGCTGCTGGTGTACGGCACGCTGTCCAGCGACCGCATCACCGGCCGCGGCGCCCAGGTCGCCCAGGTGGTGCTGGTCACCGGCCGGCAATGGCACTGGGACTTCGTCTACGTCGGCCAGGACGGCAGGCCGCTGGCCGCTTCCACCGATACGCTGGCGATGCCGCTGGGGCGGATGGTGGAGTTCCGGATCCAGAGCGCCGACGTGATCCACAGCTTCTGGATCCCGCGCCTGGGCGGCAAGATCGACGCCATCCCGGGGCGCACCAACGTGCTGCGCCTGCAGGCCGACCAGGCCGGCCCGATCCGCGGCCAGTGCGCCGAGTTCTGCGGGCTGGAGCACGCGTTCATGGGCTTCGAGGTCCAGGTGCTGGCCGCGGACGACTACGCCGCCTGGTTGCGCACGCATGCGCCCGGGCGCGGGGTGGCGCGATGAGCGGCCCGCACCACGTGGCCGGGTCGCTGCCGCCGGAAGAGGATCGCCGCCGCGTCGAGGCGCTGGCACGCATCTGGGACAACGCGCCGGGCTGGCGTGGCCAGCTGACCGCGGTCAACCACGGCACCATCGGCCTGCGCTTCATCGCCACCGGGTTCGCCTTCCTGCTGGTGGGCGGCGCGCTGTCGATGTTCATCCGCCTGCAGCTGGCATGGCCCGGCAACACCGTGCTGGACCCGGAACGCTACGCGCAGTTCGTGACCCTGCACGGGACCACGATGATGTTCCTGTTCGCGGTGCCGATCATGGAAGGCTTCGCGATGTACCTGCTGCCGAAGATGCTTGGCGCCCGCGACCTGCCGTTCCCGCGGCTGAGCGCGTTCGGCTACTGGTGCTACCTGTTCGGCGGCCTGTTCCTGTATTCGGGCCTGCTGTTCGGCGAGGCCCCGGACGGCGGCTGGTTCATGTACGTGCCGCTGACCGACGCGACCTATTCGCCCGGCCGCGGGGTCGACTTCTGGCTTATCGGCGTGACCTTCGCCGAGATCGCGGCGGTGACCGCGGCGGTGGAGCTGATCGTGGCGATCCTGCTGTGCCGCGCGCCGGGCATGGACATCCGGCGCATGCCGCTGTTCGCCTGGGCGATGCTGGTCACCGCCTTCATGATCGCCTTCGGCTTCCCGCCGCTGATCCTGGCCAGCATCCTGCTGGAGATCCAGCGCGCCTTCGGCTTCGTGTTCTTCGACGTGGCCCGCGGCGGCGACCCGCTGCTGTGGCAGCACCTGTTCTGGCTGTTCGGGCACCCCGAGGTGTACATCATCTTCCTGCCCGCCGCAGGCGTGGTGTCGATGCTGGTGGCGACCTTCGCGCGGCGCCCCATCGTGGGCTACCTGTGGATCGTGCTGGCACTGGTGACCACCGGCTTCCTCAGCTTCGGGCTGTGGGTGCACCACATGTTCGCGGTGGGCATCCCGTTGCTGGCACTGGCCTTCTTCAGCGCCGCCAGCATGGCGGTGGCCATTCCCACCGGCATCCAGGTGTTCGCCTGGCTGGCCACGCTGTGGGCGGGGCGGCCGTGGCTGCGGGTGCCGATGCTCTACCTGGCGGGGTTCTTCGTGGTCTTCGTGCTCGGGGGGCTGACCGGCGTGATGGTGGCACTGGTGCCGTTCGACTGGCAGGTGCACGACACCCACTTCGTGGTCGCGCACCTGCACTACGTGCTGATCGGCGGACTGATGTTCCCGATGTTCGCCGGCCTGTATTACTGGCTGCCGCTGGCCAGCGGGCGCATGCCGTCGGAGAGCCTGAGCCGCACCGCTTTCTGGATGGTCATCGTCGGCTTCCACCTGACCTTCCTGCCGATGCACCTGACCGGGCTGCTGGGCATGACCCGCCGCGCCTACAGCTATCCCGAACAGCTGGGCGTGCACTGGCTCAACCTGCTGTCCACCGCGGCGGGGTTCGTGCTGGCCGCCGGCACGGTCGCGATCCTGATCGACGCGGCGCTGTGCTTCGCCCACGGTCGGCGGGCGCGACCCAATCCCTGGCGTGCGGGCACGCTGGAGTGGGCCTTGCCGCATCCGGTGCCGGCCTACAACTTCGCTTCGGCGCCGGTGGTCGCGGACCGCTACCCGCTGTGGCACGACCGTGGCCTGCCGGCGGCCACGGCCGGCGCGTCGGGCCTGCTGGGCGATCCGGCCTCGGGCCGGCGCGAGGCCCTGGGAACCTCCATCCTCGGCGCGGTGCCAGAACAGGTGATCCGCCTGTCTGGGTCCAGCTGGCAACCGCTGCTGGCGGCGCTGTGCATCGCGGCGTTGCTGGCGTGCTTCATCGCCAAGCTGTACTTCGGGTCGGCACTGTTCCTGGGCCTGCTGCTGGTGCAGTTCGCGACCTGGGCCTGGACCACCGGGGACCGCCATGCATCCGCCAGCGTCCAGGCGGCACCGGGGCTGCTGCTGCCGGTGCAGTACGCGAGCCGCAACGCGCCGGGATGGTGGGCGCTTGTGGTCTCGCTGCTGGTCGATGGCTCGCTGTTCGCGTCGCTGGTGTTCGCCTACTTCTACCTGTGGCTGGGCACCGATACCTGGCCGCCGCCCGGCATGCATGCCGGAAGCGGAAGCGTCGCGTGGGCCGCACTGGCGCTGCTGGGCGCGTGCTGGACATGCGCGGCGGTGCTGCCGCGGGTGTTGCGCCGGGCCGGAGGGCGCGGTCTGGCGTGGCCGATGGGCCTGGCCGCGCTGTGCGGCGCAGGCTTCCTGTGGCTGCAGTGGCAGGCGGTGGCCGCCGGCACCGGCGCGCCCACCGTGCACGCCTACGCCTCGGTGGTGTGGACGCTTGCCGGGTTCCATGCCGTGCACGTGGGGGTCGCGATCCTCGTCGGGTTGTTCGCCGCCGCGCGTGGGTGGCGAGGCCATGTCTCGGTGGAGCGTGCGCTGGAGCAGCGCATCGCCGGTGCGCTGTGGACCTATGCCGCGGCGCAGGGCGCGGTCGCCTGGGCGGTCATCCACCTGTTCCCGGAGTGGACGTGATGGCGGGCTTCCCCAGGCCATGGACACTGGTCGGCATCGCCGCGCCGATGGGTGTATGGGCGCTGCATTTCGTTGCGGTCTACAGCGTCCAGGGGCTGACCTGTGCCGAAGGCTGGGATCCACGCACGGGGTTCTGGGCCATGCTCGCACTCACCCTTCCAGCGCTGGCGGCCATCGCCTGGCTGGGGCTGCGGGCGCGGCGGCTGGCCCGGGACACCCTCGCGGGCGACGCGGTCTCGCAGCGCCGGCGCTTCGCCGCGCAGGCCACGGGATTGTGTGCGGTGCTGGCCACGGTGGCCGTCCTGTTCACCCTCGCGCCGGTGCTGCTGTTGCCGGTATGTGCCTGAGGACGCCATGCGCAGGAGCCTGAAACAACCCGTCCCGGACAACCGCAGCCACACCGTGGCCAGCCGGGTGGCGATCAAGCAACACCCGCTGCATCCGATCCTGGTGGTGTACCCGGTCGCGGCCCTGAGCCTGTTGCCACTGGCCGACCTGCTCTACCTGTGGCGGGGTGATCCGTTCTGGGCGCAGGCGGCGTGGTGGCTCAGCGTGCTGGGTCTTGCCGGCGGCGTGTTCGCCGCCCTGTTCGGCATCGCCGACATGTTCCTGATCCGCGTCGTGCGCCGGCATGTTTCGGCCTGGATCCACTTCATCGCCGGGGTGATGCTGCTGGCCCTGGCCGCCGCCAGCGTCAGCCTGCGCCTGCCGGATCCGGTCGCGGCGATCTGGCCATGGGGGCTGCTGCTGTCCGGCCTGGGCCTGGTGATGGTGGTGATCGTCGGCTGGCTGGGCGGCAACCTCACGTTCCGCCACGGCATAGGGGTCTACGGCTACAAGGCCGCCGGGGAGGAAGGCGGCGACGATATGCCGCCCGCCGAATGAGCGTCCTGCGTCGCCAGCGGGGGCGGGGGCAGGTCTCCGAAGGTGCGCGGCTTGGCACCGGTCAGTGCCGCCAGCGCCAGCAGCAGCAGCAGCGGGACCCAGCCGACGATGCGGTAGAACCGCGCGCTATGGCGGTCGTGGCCCTGGCCGAGCTGGTACAGGTGCAGGCCGAAATACAGGTGGAGCAGCACCGCGGCCATCACCACCAGCAGCTTGGCCGCCAGCCAGGCCCCGAACGGGACCAGGGCGATGAGGGCCATGCCGAGCGCGATGGCGATGATGCCGGCCGGCGTGGCGATCCGGAAGAACAGCAGGTTGGCCACCGGATTGAAGTAGGCCGGATCGGCATCGCGGCCCCCGCGATGGCGGGCCACGAACAGCCGCGGCAGGAAGAACAGGCCGCAGAACCAGACCATCACCGCGCCGATGTGCAGCAGCTTGAGCCAGAAGTACACGCGCGGTTCCTCGTGAAGCGGGATCGGGCCGAGCCTACGCCGCCCCGCGCGAAGCAGACGTTGGCAACGCTGGCGGCGGCCGTGGCGATCTGGCCGGCCCCAGCGATGGCCCTGGTGCCGGCATGCCGCGCGCCGGGCGCCCTTGCCCAGCCGTGGGCGCCCCCGGGCGCCTGGCTGGTGCCGCCGGCGCTGCTGCTGGCGGTGTACATGGCCGGCCTGTGGCGGCTGTGGCGACGGGCGCCCGCGCGCGGGATCAGCCGGCTGGAGGCCGGGGGATTCGTCGCCGGCGTGGGCCTGCTGGCGCTGGTCCTGGGCGGGCCACTCAACGCCTACGCGCGCTGGTCGCTGGGTGCGCACATGGCCCAGCACATGCTGCTGCTGGCGGTGCTGCCCCCGCTGCTGCTGGCGGGGCGGCCGTGGGCCGCGTTCGCCAGCGCGGTCCCGGCGCCGATGGCGTCGGCCGTGCACCATACGCTGCATCCGGCCAGCACCTGGCTGGCGGCCCAGCTGGGGCCAGCCACGGTGGCGCATGCGGCGGTGATGGTGCTGTGGCACCTGCCTGGCTCGTTGCAGGCGGCGCTGGCGAGCGAGCGCCTGCACGAGGCCATGCATGCCAGTTTCCTGCTGGCCGGCCTGTGGTTCTGGACGGCGCTGTGGCGTCGGATCCGCGAGCCGGCCGCCGGCCCGGCACCGGGCGTGGTGGCCACCGTGGCGCTGATGATGGTGATGGGCTTCCTCGGCGCGCTGCTGACCTTTTCCCCGCGCGCGCTGTACCCCCTGTACGCGTTCCGCGCCCCGGAGGTGGGCCTGGACCCGATGGTCGACCAGCAGCTGGCGGGCCTGCTGATGTGGGTGCCCAGCTGCCTGCCGTACCTGGCCGGGGCGCTGTGGCTGACCTGGCGGGGGCTGGGCCGGCTGGAAGGCCGGGAGGGGCCCGGACGGCCCGGCTGAGGGGCGTGCGCGGCCCGGATCAGCGCGCCGCCGTGTGGGCCGGGATGGTCGTATAATGACGCGCTTCCCCACTTCCGGGTATGCCGATGCTGCGCATCCAGGCCGAAGCACTCACGTACGACGACGTCTCGCTCGTCCCCGCCCATTCCACCGTGCTGCCCAAGGACGTCTCGCTTGAGACGCGCCTGACCCGCGACCTGCGGGTGAAGCTGCCCATCGTCTCGGCGGCGATGGACACGGTGACCGAAGCACGCCTGGCCATCGCCATGGCCCAGCTCGGCGGCATCGGCATCATCCACAAGAACCTGTCTGCCGGGCAGCAGGCCGAGGAGGTGGCCAAGGTCAAGAAGTTCGAGGCCGGCGTCATCAAGGATCCCTTCACCGTCACCCCGGATACCACCATCGGCGACGTGCTGCAGCTGACCCGCGCGCGCAACATCTCCGGATTCCCGGTGTTGTACGACAACGGCCAGCTGGCCGGCATCGTCACCAGCCGCGACATGCGCTTCGAGAAGAAGCTGGACGACCCGGTGCGCAACATCATGACCCGCAAGGACCGCCTGGTCACGGTCAGGGAAGGCGCCAGCGACGAGGAGATCTTCCAGCTGCTGCACAAGCACCGGATCGAGAAGGTGCTGGTGGTCAACGACCAGTTCGCCCTG
>JBQGEI010000040.1:0-3502 GCA_052039535.1 Pseudoxanthomonas sp. | reverse complement strand
GGGGTTTTCGCCCTGCCGGAATGTAAGAATTCCGTTCACCACGCAGGCCGGGGGCGCATCCGGCTGCGCGCGGGCGCAGAAGCCTGTTACGATTCGCGGCTCGCATCGCAAACACGCCGTGGAATCGGCCCCGGAGACTCCTGAATGACCCGTCTTATCGAGTTCCTGATCGCCTTGGGGATCGTGGCTGGCCTGGCCTTGCTGGTCGGTGTCGTACTTCCCGACCATCGCCATATTTCCGAGAGCGTGGAAACCAACCGCAAGATGACCATCGTGTACGACACGGTGAACAACTTGCGCCGCTTCAGGGACTGGAACCCTCTGGTGCTGCGTGATCCCAAGGTCGAGCTGCGCACCTCCGGTGCCGAGGCCGGCGTCGGCGCCCGCCTGGACTACGTGTCCCAGGACGGCCGCATCGGCTCGGGCAGCTGGGAGATCGTCGAGAGCGTCCCGAACGAGAAGGTCGTCATCAAGATCGACGACACCGCCAAGGGCTCGGACAAGACCACCCAGTTCCTGCTGGAGCCGACCGGCAAGAACAACCGCAACGTCAAGATCACCCAGACCTACGACGTGGACTACGGCTGGGACCTGATCGGCCGCTACGCGGGCCTGTACGTCAGCCGCCATGTCGGCGACGACATCAAGCTGGGCCTGAGCCGCATGTCGAACATGCTGGCCACCGTGCCGAACTTCGACTACCGCGCCGACAACATCCCGCTGCGTGACCTCGGGATCGTCGAGCTGCCGGCCGAGGACCTGCTGGTGGTCAACGCCGGCAACGTCGACCGCAGCAACGATGCGATCAAGCAGTCGATCAAGAACAACCAGGAGTGGATCAAGCGCACGCTGGACGCCAGCAACCTGGAGCCGGCCGGCCCGATCCGCATCATCACCACCGACTTCGGCCAGGAAAAGTACGCGTTCGACGTGGCCCTGCCGGTCCGCCGCAAGGGCTCGGGCGCCGCTCCGTCCGCTCCGGCGTCCGCCGAGGGCGAGGGTGAGGGCGCCGACGAGGCCGCGGCCAAGGCTGCGCAGGCGGCGTCCTTCGCCAAGCCGGTCCCGGCCCAGGGCGAGCCGCTGGACGTCACCATCCCGGCCGGTGCCCCGGTCGAGTACGTCCGCACCCAGCCGCACCGCGCGGCGTTCGGCTCGTTCACCGGCTTCATGGCCGAGCTGGACGTGGTCCGCAGCTCGGTCCGCGCCTGGGCGACGACCAATGGCTACGAGGTCACCGACCGTCCGTACGAAGTCTGGGAAGGCGGGGTCGAGAAGGCCTTTACCGCCGAGGGCGAGTACGACGTGTACTGGCAGATCAAGTAATTCCCTTCCGGCTGCGGCCGGTCCGGAATGCTGCGAAAGGCGCCGCGAAAGCGGCGCTTTTCGTTTAGGCTGCGCTCCATGGAGGACACCGCATGAGTGCATCGGAGCGCCTCGGTTCCCGCGCCCGGCCGGTGGCATGGCCGGCGGCAGCCGGTGCCGTCCTGGCCGCCGTGTCGATCGGGCTGTCGGCCTACGCATCCCATGGCCTGGACGCCCCCCAAGCGCGCGCCAACGTGCAGATGGCATGCCTTTACGCGTTCGGCCACGGCGTGGCCCTGGCGGCATTGTGGGGACAGGCCGGCACGCGCCTGGGCCGTGGTTCCCTGTGCGCGCTGCTGTTGGGCACCCTGTTGTTCAGCGGCAGCCTGGCCGGCGGCGCACTGGCCGGCTGGCCGACACGGCTGGCGCCTGCCGGCGGCATGCTGATGATCGGCGGCTGGCTGGCGTGGGCGGTCTCGGTGCTGCGGCGGGGCTGAGGCGATGCCCCGCCATCGACGCGGATTCGACGTGGACGCCGCCTGGGACCACCTGCGCCGGCGCGACCCCGGGCTGGCGGCGTGGATGCGGCGGATCGGTCCCCTGCCGGCCAACCCCGCCTGGCGGCGCGGCTTCGATCCGGTCGATGCACTGGCGCGCGCCATCCTGTTCCAGCAGCTCTCCGGCAAGGCCGCGGCCACCATCGTCGGCCGGGTGGAGGCGGCGGTCGCCAGCACCCGCCTGCACCACGACACGCTGTCGCAGGTGGACGACGCGACCCTGCGCGCCTGCGGCGTCTCCGCCAACAAGGCCCTGGCGCTGCGCGACCTGGCCGCACGCGAGGCGCGCGGGGAGATCCCGGACCTGCGCCGCATGGCGTGGATGGACCCGGACCAGATCATCGCGGCGCTGGTGCCGGTGCGTGGGATCGGGCGCTGGACGGTGGAAATGATGCTGATGTTCCGCCTCGGCCGCCCGGACGTGCTGCCGGTGGACGATCTTGGCGTGCGCAAGGGTGCGCAGCGGGTGGATGGCCTGGAGCTGCCGCCCACGCCGAAGCAGCTGGCCGCGCGCGGGGAGGCCTGGGGTCCGTACCGGACCTATGCCAGCTTCTACCTGTGGCGGATCGCCGACGGCGCCGGTGTGGACGTCACCGCTGCGCGCCCGCGCCGCTCGCAGGACTGAGCCGCGCCCGGCCGCAGCGACATCTGCGCGGCGTGTGGTCGCCGCGCACGTGGTGGTGGTACAGGCCCGCCAGTGCATGCAGCACGGCCAGCCAGTAGACCGCGCCGGGGCGGGGCCTGCGTGCCATTGCTCGAGCATGCCGGCCAGACGGGACTGGCGGTGGCAAGCCGTGACAGGCCGTCGCAGGTCCAGCCCCTGCGTGCGCCAGTGCTGGCCTTCGGCACTGAGCAGGCCGCCGGCCACGCGCTTCGCCCGCGGCAGCCCGTACAGGGCGAGTGCGACCTGCGACAGGGCGCCTGCCGGGCCTGCCGCGGCCGGTCACCGGCGGCCGGGTGGCCATGCGCAACGCGCTGCGCAGCCGGGGCGGTGCAAACGCCGGCATGCCGGGGAAGTAGTGCGCTCTTGAGCGTCTGGCGTGGGGCCCTATCCGCGCGGAACAGGCCGCCCAGCTCCATCGTGGTGCAGATCGGGGGCCACCACCGCCAGTGGATCCAGGGCGGTGCGACGCGCCGCGCGGATGGCGGGAGGGCTGCGCGGAGGCCGGTCATGGCGATGGCCGGGCGTACCGGATGGACGCGGGCACTATCCGTCCGCCCGTGTGCGCGGCCTTGATGGGATCAAGCGGCGTGCCCGGTAGTTCAGCCGGTGAACCGCCAGTGCCACGGCTCGTGGACGATCCCGTGGTGGTTGCCGCGCGGGTAGCTCATGCGGAAGCCCGAGGTGGCGGCATGCGCCTGCAGCCAGGCGAACGCGGCGGTGTGCTCGAAGGATTCCTCCGCCGGCGGCTCGCCGGTCGTGCCGATGTCCAGCGCGTCGCCGCCATGGTGCTCACTGTAGCCCGGGGCCGCGTTCACCGTGAGGATCTGTTCCAGCGCCTGGCCGCGGGCCAGCTTCCGCTCGAAGATCCCGAGCTGGTAGTCGTGGCTGCGGTAGCCGGAGATCGCGTCCAGGGCCACGCCTTCGGCCGCCGCGGCACGGCGCATCGCCCGCCACGCGCGCGCGGCCTGCGGCCGCAGCC